>CALMTJ010000489.1:0-14881 GCA_937872715.1 uncultured Methylobacteriaceae bacterium | reverse complement strand
ATCGAGCATCCCTACCTCACCGGCAGGGCGGCCTATCCGCCGGGCGACCCGAGCGTGGGAGGCGGCCTCATGGCGAGCTTGTCCGGCCTCCTGCCCACGCGCCCGGTGGACGTGTCGGGGCGCCTTCGGCCCCTGCCGGCGGACGGGAGCGTTCCGGGCCTGCCGGGCTGGCGATGGCTCCACACGCCGGGTCACGCGCCCGGTCACGTGTCCTTCTGGCGCGAAGCGGACCGCACAGTTATCGCCGGGGATGCCTTCGTCACGACCACGCCCGAATCCGCCTACGCGACGGCCGTGCAGAGCCCGGAGATGCACGGGCCGCCGCGTTATTTCACGATCGACTGGGTCCGGTCCCGCGGCTCGGTCGAGCGGCTCGCGGCGCTCAGGCCCGACCTCGCCGTCACCGGCCATGGCCGGGCCATGCGGGGACCCGCCATGACGGACGCGCTGGCTGCCCTCGCGCGCGATTTCGACCGGGTCGCCGTTCCGGACGGAGGCCTCTACGTCCGGCATCCGGCCACGGTCGCGGACGGCACGGCCTATCTCGAACCCTGATACGCGGGCGGAGACCGCGTCCCTGGCCTAAGCCGGCTTCGCCGGCGTGATCGTCTGCGTCCTGGGCAGGGTCACGGTGAAGGTCGTGCCCATGGCGGGCTTCGACGTGAGGTCGATCCGTCCGCCCAGCGCCCGTATCACGGTCTTCACGTGGGCGAGGCCGATGCCGTCCCCCGCGCGGTCCTGGATTCCGGCGCGGCGGAACAGCTCGAACACCCTCGCCTGGTCCTGGGGCGCGATGCCGCGCCCATTATCGGTCACGCGGTAGACGACGTTCGCGCCCGCTTCCTCCCCGCTCACCGCGATCCGGCCCGGCCGGTCGCCGGAGAGATACTTGACGGCGTTGTCGAGGAGGTTGCCGAAGACGTGCTCGATCGCCAGCCGGTCCGCCGTGAGGCCCGGCAGGTCCGGCGCCACGGCGATCACCGCCCCGGCCTGATCCGTCTGATGCCGGATGGCGTCGGCGAGCCCCTGGATGAAAGGGCTCATCTCGAGCGGTTCGGGCTTCATCACGCGCGTGCCCTCCCGGGAGAGCTTCAGGATGGCGTTGATCAGCCCGTCCATCTTGGCGACCGCGACCTGGATGAAGCCGAGCGCCTCGCCGAAATCGCGGTCCAGGGCCTGCGCCCGCGGGATGCCGGTGATCGCGGCCCGGAGGTCGACCCGGGTCGCCTCCAGCTCGCTCGTGAAACCCATGATGTTGACGAGCGGCGCCCTCAGATCGTGCGAGACGACGTAGGCGTAACGCTGCAGCTGCTCATTCGACTCGCGCAACGCCGCTTCCGCCTCGTCGCGCTCGCGCGCCCTCTCCCGGAGCTGACGCGCGGCGTCCGACAAGGCCAGCCCGACCTTGTTGACCTCGGCGATCCCGGTCGCGAGCGGCTCCAGCTGCCGTCCCTGCCCGATCGACGCCGCGGCGTCGCCGAGCCGCCGCATGGCCCGGTCGATCCTCCGGCCGACGGCGAGCGCCGCCAGGACGGCGATGAGGCCGAGCCCTGCGCCCAGACCCGCGAGGAGCAGGAGCGATTGCCGGCGCGGCGCGTCCACCACCGCCGAGGCGACGCTGGCCGTCGCCGTCCAGCCGATGAGCGCCGACCTCGCATAGCCCACCAGGATGTCCCGGTCGTCCTGCCCGCGTCCGTAGTAATGTCCCGCATCTCCCTCCGTATTGGCGCGGAAATCGGCCGTGGCCGGCTTGCCGGCGAACTCCTCCTGGCGCTCGGTCCTCACCGCGATGACGCCGTTGCGGTCGACCACGGCGCCGATCCAGCCCGGCGGCAGGTTCTCCCGCTTGATCACGCCCACGAGGTAGTCGAGGTCGACGCTCGCCCCGAGCAGGAACGCCGGCGCCCCGTTCACCTGCACGGGCGCGGTCACGATCTGGAAGACGGGCTGCCCGTTGAGGCTGCTGACGAAGACGTTGCTCACGGTGGCGGCGGCGCCCGTCCGCAGGATCTCACGGTCCGTCTCGGCGAGGATCGGCGGGACCGGGGAAAACGCCCCGAGCGGCGCCCGCGTGGTCATGACGTTGTTCCCGTTCACGTCCCGGAGGCTGATGTGGATGCTCTGGAGACGATGGATCTCGCTCGCCTGCCCGTAGAAGGCCGCGAGGTCCCGGCTCCGCAGGGCGGGCGAGGTCGCGAGCGCCTGGAGGGTGGTCAGGACGCCGTTGATCTCGCGGTCGAGCGCCACCGCGATGCCGCTCGAGACGGAGCGCACCTCCGCCTCCACGCGGCTGCGCTCCGAGACCGAGAACCGCCAGAGCAGCACGCCCACGAAGACGAGGGTCGGGACGAGGAGGGCGATGCAGATCGCGGCGAATTGCCAGCGGAGCGACAGAGCCTTCGTCATCCTCGCGTCCCGCACGATCCGAGCGATCTCTCGCCGGGCGACGTCGCCGCGGCGATTCGGTGTCTTACACAGCTTGATCTTCGGACGGAGGTCCCGGACAGGAAAATCGGACCGTCCGGCCCGGAGAGCGCCGACCGGACAAGGCAGAGGGACGGCGGGACGAAGGCATGCGCATCATCAGGACTGCCGCCGCCCAGCTCGGGTCGATCCAGCGGAACGACGGCAGGCCGGCCGCCGTCGCCAGGATGATCGCCCTCATGGACGCCGCGAAGCGGCAGGGCGCGACCTTCATCGTCTACCCGGAGCTCGCGCTCACGACCTTCTTCCCGCGCTGGCACCATGCCGACCGTGCGGAGGCCGACATCTGGTTCGAGGCGGCGATGCCGTCCGCCGAGACGCGGCCGCTCTTCGATCGCGCGAAGGAGCACGGCATGGCGATGTCCTTCGGCTATGCCGAGCTCACGCCCGAGGGGCGCCACTTCAACACCTCCATCCTGGTCGACCCGGACGGCGCCATCGTCGCCACCTACCGCAAGGTCCACCTCCCCGGCCACGCCGAGTACGACCCGGAGCGCACGCACCAGCATCTCGAGAAGCGCTATTTCGAGCCGGGAGACCTCGGCTTCCCGGTCTGGCGCTTCATGGGCGGGATCGTCGGGATGTGCATCTGCAACGACCGGCGCTGGCCGGAGACCTGGCGGGTGATGGGGCTGCAGGGCGTCGAGATGGTCGTGCTCGGCTTCAACACGCCCTCCGTCAACTCGCAGAAGGGCGCGGAGGCGCTGGACGATCGCATGTTCCACCACAAGCTCTCCGTCCAGGCGGGCGCCTACCAGAACGCGACCTGGGTCGTGGCCGTCGCCAAGGCCGGCGACGAGGACGGGCATCACCTCATGGGCGGGACGGTGATCGTCGATCCGGATGGGAAGATCGTGGCGGAGGTCGAAGGCGAGGCGGACGGGGTGGTCGTCCACGATTGCGACCTCGACGCGACGCGCTTCGGCAAGGAAACGATCTTCGACTTCGCCCGCCACCGCCGGGTCGAGCATTACGGACGCATCACCGCCCAGACCGGCGCTGAGGTGGCGGTATGACCTCCGTCGGCTTCGCCGGCCTGTCCCCGAGCGAGCGCTACAAGCTCCTCTGCGCCACGGTGGTGCCGCGGCCGATCGCGCTCGTGACGAGCGCGGACGCGGCCGGGACCGCCAACGCGGCGCCGATCTCCTTCTTCAACGTCTTTTCCGAGGACCCGGCCTGGATCGTGGTCGGCCTCCAGCATCGGCCGGGACGGGTCGCCAAGGATACGAGCCGCAACATCGCCGAAACCGGCGCCTTCGTGGTGAACACGGTGGACGAGGGCCTGGCGGAAGCGATGAACGTGTGCGCGATCGACTTCCCGCCCGGCCACGACGAGACGGCGGAGGCCGGCTCACGCTCCTGCCGGGCACGGACGTTCCCGTTCCGCGCATCGCGGAGGCGCCCTTCGGGCTCGAATGCCGGCGCGTGATGGCGATCTCGCCCGGCCCCGGCCGCGAGATCGTGGTCGGCGAGGTGGTCCGCCTCCATGCCCGGGAGGGGCTGCTCGACCTCGGACGGATGCGGATCGACGCGGATTCGTACCGGCCGGTCGGCCGCCTGTTCGGCAACGGGTATTCGCGGCAGAACGAGCGTTTCGAGCTGGAGCGTGAGACCTACGAGGTCTGGCGGATGCGCCGAGACGCGGTCTGACCGCGTGTCACCTCGCGAGCCGGACGGTTCCGACCGCCATGGCGACGGCCGCCTGGGTCGGGTCGATGACCGGGACGCCGAGCGCCTCCTCGAGCGGCGCGCGATGGCGTGCCATCCCGGCGCAGCCCATCACGACCGCCCCCGCGCCGTCCCGGTCGCGGAGCTCCGTCCCGACCGCGAGCATGCGGTCGAACGTGCCTTCCCCCGACGCCGTCTCGGCGACGGACATCTCGAGCGCCCGCTCGCCGGCGAGCCGATCCGTGAGGCCCATCTGCCGGAGATAGCGCATGTGGCGCGGGATCGAGCGGGACTTGATGGCGATCACGCCGAAGCGCTCGGCCCGGGCGAGGGCCGTCAGCACGCCGCATTCCGCGATGCCGAAGACGGGCCGCCGCGTCCCCTCGCGGCAGAGGTGCAGGCCGGGATCGGAATAGCAGGCGATGACGAAGGCGGCGCTCTCGTTGTCGCCTTCCACGAGACGGCGGAGCGGCATCGTCACGCTTTCGACATCGGCCTGGGTCTCGATCCCGAACGGGCCTTCGGACAGCGTCCGGCACCGGATGGCGGGTCCGTCCGCGGAGGCGAAGGGCCGCAGAGCCTCGTCCAAGCCCCGGGTCACGGCTTCGTTCGAGTTCGGATTGACGACGAGGATCTGGGGTCGGTTCACGGCGAGGTCCGGCGGCGTTCGGCCATTGAACGCCGGGCCGCGGCGGAGTCCAGTGGGGCCGGGGAGCCATGACGGCGCGTTTCGGACGGACGATCCCGGTCCTGCGGATGTTCTCCGTCGAGAAAGCCCGTGAGTTCTACATCGGCTGGCTCGGGCTCTCCGTGGATTTCGAGCACCGCTTCGAGCCCGGCCTGCCGCTCTTCATGAGCGTGTCCCGGGGCGAGCTGACCCTCTACCTCTCCGAGCATCATGGTGACGGCTCGCCCGGCGCCAACGTCCTCGTGGAGACGACGGGCCTCGACGCCCTCCACGCGGAGCTCGCGGCTGCCCGCTACGGCTACGGCCGGCCCGGGATCGTCGCGCAGCCCTGGGGGATGCGCCAGATGGCGGTGCACGACCCCTTCGGCAACCGCATCACCTTCAGCGAACGGGACCCCGAGCCATGAGCGCACCCGCCTACGACCTCGTGATCCGCGGCGGCACGGTCGCGACCGCCTCCGACGTGTTCCCGGCCGATATCGGGATCAGGGGCGAACGGATCGCCGCGATCGGCGAGGCGCTCCCGGCCGGCGCACACGAGATCGGCGCCGCCGGCAGGCTCGTCCTGCCGGGCGGCGTGGACGCGCACGCCCATATCGAGCAGCTCTCGGCAGCCGGCATCATGAACGCCGACACGTGGGAGAGCGCCACCGGCTCCGCCGCGCTCGGCGGCACGACGAGCGTGATCGCCTTCGCGGCCCAGCACGTCGGCGCCGACCTAGCGCAGGTCGTGTCCGATTACGCGGCGCTCGCCGCGAAGGGCTCGCTCGTCGACTACGCCTTCCACCTGATCGTGTCAGACCCGACGGAGAAGTGCCTGCGGACGGACCTCCCGGCGCTGCTCGGCGGCGGCCACGGCTCCGTGAAGGCCTTCATGACCTATGACCGGCTGCGGCTCGAGGACGAGCAGGTCCTGGACCTGATGGTGGCCGCGAAGGCCGGCGGCGGGCTCGTCTGCGTCCATGCCGAGAACCACGGCATGATCGCCTGGATGGGCAAGCGGCTCGTGGAGCACGGCCATCTCGCGCCGAGGTTCCACGCGGCGAGCCATCCCCGCGGCTCGGAGGCCGAGGCCTTCGACCGCCTCGTCGCCATGGCTGCGCTGGTCGACCAGCCGGTGATGATCTTTCACGTCTCGACCCGCGAAGGCGTCGCGGCCGTGCGGCGGGCGCGCGGCGCCGGACACAAGGTCTATGCCGAGACCTGCCCGCAATACCTGTTCCTCACCGCGGCCGATCTCGACAAGCCGGGCCTGGAAGGCGCGAAATGGATGTGCTCGCCGCCGCCGCGGAGCCGCGACGACCAGGAGGCGCTCTGGCAGGGCCTCGCGCTCGGCGACCTCCAGCTCGTCTCCTCCGACCATGCGCCCTACGCGTTCGACGCGACCGGCAAGCTCAGCGCCGGACCGGAGCCGAGCTTCAAGCAGATCGCGAACGGGCTGCCCGGCCTCGAATGGCGGCTGCCGCTCCTCTTCGACGCCACCGTGTCCGGCGGGCGGCTCGGCCTGTCGAGATTCGTCGAGCTGACCGCGACGGCGCCGGCGCGCATCTACAACCTTCCCGGCAAGGGCTCGGTCGCGATCGGGGCCGATGCGGACCTCTGCATCTGGGACCCGGACCGCGTGGTCACGCTCACCGATGCCGCGGTCCACGACCGCGCGGGCTACACGCCCTATGCGGGCCGCACGCTGCGGGGGTGGCCGACCGTCGTCCTCCGCCGCGGCGAGGTGATCGTCGAGGATGGCGCCCTCGTGGCCGGGCCCGGCTCCGGCCGCTTCCTGCCGCGCAACGGCGGCGAGGCGGCGCGGCCCACGGGCCGGCTCGGGCCGGAGGCGTCGCTCGTTCTCGGGCCGTGACGCCGGCCGAGGTCCGCCCGAGCCGGCCTGCGGCTTGCATCGGGGTCGGAACGCTTGTGCGGACCGTGCCGGCCCGCTTACGTTTCCACCGCGACCGGGACAGCCCCATGTTGATCAGAACAGCCGCCTTCGCGTGCCTCGCGCTCCTGCCCGGCCTCGCCGTCGCACAGGAGGGAAAGCCGCTCAGGACCGCCGTCGACGGCACCTTCGCGCCCCACGCAATGCCGAAGATGTCGGGCGGCGTCGAAGGCTTCAACATCGACCTTGCCGAGGAGATCGGGCGCCGGCTGAAGCGGCCGATCACGATCGAGGCGGCGCAATTCTCCGTGCTGCCGCCCGCCATGCAGGCCGGCACCTACGATTTCCTGGCCGCGCCCGTGACCGTCACGAAGGAGCGCACGGAGAGCATGCTGTTCTCCGAGGGCTACCTGAACACGGACTTCCAGTTCCTCCTCGCCAAGGACTCGCCCGACGTCGCGACGCTCGAAGGGTTCAAGGGCAAGACGATCGCGGTGAACAAGGGCTCGGCCTACGATTCCTGGGCGCGCGAGCTCGAGGGGAAGATCGGCTGGACGGTCGAATCCTACGGCACCCAGCCCGACGCCGTGCAGGCGGTCCTCGCCGGACGCGCCTTCGCGACCGTCGCCGGCAACACGGTGATCGCCTGGGCGGCCAAGAACAACCCGCGCGTGAAGCTCTCCTACCTGCATTCCACGGGGCTCGTCTGGGCCATCCCGTTCCGCAAGGATTCGACCGAGCTTCGCAAGGAGGTCGAGAACGCGATCGAGTGCATGAAGACGGACGGCGCGATGGCCAGGATGCACGAGAAATGGTTCGGCTACGCGCCGAAGCCGGGCTCGGCCGCCGCCACCGTCTTCCCCGGCTACGGCGTGCCCGGAATGGTCGGCTACGACCCGGCGGAGCACAAGCTCAGCTGTTCGTGAAACCCTCGCCGTCACGGCGGGGCTCGTTTCGGCCACCCGGCACGAAGAGCTCGTCCGATCGGGGTCACCGGGACAAGCCCGGTGATGACGCGGTGGGGAATATGGTCGAGCTCGTGACCGAGTTCGTCCTCGAAGCTCGAGGTCTGCGGAAGAGCTTCGGGGGGCAGGAGGTCCTGAAGGGCGTCGACCTCGCCGTGAGGGAGCGGGAACTCGTCTTCGTCATCGGGCCGTCCGGGTCCGGCAAGTCGACGCTGCTGCGCTGCTGCAACCGGCTGGAAGAGCCGGATGGCGGCCATGTCCTCGTCGGCGGCGTCGACCTGATGGCGCGCGGCACGGACATCAACGCGATGCGCCGCCGGGTCGGCATGGTGTTCCAGTCCTTCAACCTCTACCCGCACATGACGGCGCTCGGGAACGTCTCGCTCGCGCTCCGCAAGGTGGTCGGCAGGCCGAGACGGGCCGCGGGGGAGGAGGCGCTGGCCGCGCTCGACCGGGTCGGCCTCGCCGCGAAGGCCGCCTCCTATCCGGCACAGCTCTCCGGCGGGCAGCAACAGCGCGTCGCGATCGCCCGCGCGCTGGCGCTGCAGCCGCAGATCATGCTCTTCGACGAACCGACCTCGGCTCTCGACCCGGAGCTCGTCGGAGACGTTCTGCGCACCATGCGGGAGCTCAGCGCCTCCGGCATGACGATGCTGGTCGTGAGCCACGAGATGCGCTTCGCCCGCGACGCGGCCGACCGCGTCGTCTTCATGGATGGGGGCGCGATCGTCGAGGAGGGTACGCCCGCCGCGATCTTCGGGCAGCCGTTTGCTGAACGGACGCGCGCCTTCCTGGGCGAGCTCGCCCGCTGAGCATGGGTCCGACCGCCCTCGACCGCTTCGCCGACGCCTTCCTCAACCCGGTCGTCACCGCCCGGTACCTCCCGGCGATCCTCAAGGGGGTCGTCGTCACGATCGAGGTCGCGGCGGCCGTGATCGTCACCGGCCTCGCGCTCGGTCTCGCGCTCGCCGTGCTGCGCTCGTTCCGCATCCGGCCGCTCAACGTGGCGATCGTGGTCGCGGTCGACATCTTGCGAGCGCTGCCGCCGCTCGTGCTCATCCTGATCGTGTATTTCGGCCTGCCGAATGCCGGGCTGACCATCCCGAGCTTCGCCGTGCTGTGGCTCGTGCTGAGCCTCGTGCTCGCGGCCTTCGCGGAGGAGATCTTCTGGGCCGGCATCCTGTCCGTCCGGGCGGGGCAATGGGAAGCGGCGCGCTCGACCGGGCTCGGCTTCGGCGGGACGCTCGCCTACGTGGTCCTGCCGCAGGCGATCCGGATCGCCGTGCCGCCGCTCACCAACCGGACGATCGCGATCACCAAGAACACGGCGCTCGGAAGCGTGATCGGAGTGGGCGAGATCCTGAACCAGGCGACCACCGCGCAATCCTTCTCCGGCAACGCGACGCCCCTGACGCTGGGCGCCCTCGCCTACCTGGTCCTGTTCATCCCGGTCGTGGCCCTCGGCCGCTGGATCGAGCACCGCTTCCGGTGGAATCGCGCGTGAGCGCCTTCGCCGCGCAGTTCCTCGACCTCTCCATCATGTGGCAGGCGGCGCCGCTGATCCGGCGCGGCCTCGGCACGACCCTCCTCCTCTGCGCGATCGTGATCCCGCTCGGGCTCGCGGGCGGCCTCGGCGTCGCCCTCCTGTCGCTCGCGCCGAGCCGCCTCGTGCGTTGGCCGCTCGCGGTCGCCGTCGACGTTTTCCGGGCAGTGCCGCCGCTCGTGCTCCTCATCTTCGTCTATGCGGGCCTGCCCTTCGCCGGCTTGCGGCCGAGCCCGATCGAGGCGGTCGCGATCGCGTTCTTCCTCAACACGTCGAGCTACTACGGCGAGATCTTCCGGGCCGGTCTCGGCAGCATCGGGCGGGGCCAGTCGGAGGCGGCACGCTCCACCGGTCTCACCGGCGCGCAGACCCTCGCCTACGTCGTGCTGCCCCAGGCGGTCCGCAACGTCTTGCCCGACCTCATGTCGAACACGGTGGAGGCGGTGAAGCTGACATCGCTCGGCAGCGTCGTGGCGCTCCCGGAGCTCCTTTATTCAGCCGACATGGCGCGCTCGCTGACCTACAACGCCTCGCCCCTCATCCTGGCCGGCGCGATCTACCTCGCGATCCTCTGGCCGCTGGTCCGCCTGATCAGCCGCTTCGAGAACCGCCCGGCCGGCGACACGGCGCTCGGCTGATCACCCGGCGGCCTGCGCGCCCGTCGTCGCGAGCGCGCAGCGAAGCGACCCAGGGTAGCGCGAGCCGCTGGATTGCTTCGCTCCGCTCGCAGGGACGGATGGCGACGCCGAAGCTGGCCGTCTGCGGATGCACTCAGTTCTGCAGGAACGCCTCGTCCGGATCGTCCGGGGTCGGGGTGCGGGACGCGACCGGGATGCTGCCGAGGCCATCGCGGTTGTAGATGTCGTCCCGGAACTGGACGAGCCCGTCCGGCGCCGCCCAGGCCGTGATATAGGTCCAGTAGACCGCGACCGGCTGCGAGAGCTGCGCGTCGATCCGCTGGCCGCCGTCCAGCGCCTGCTCGATCTTGTCACGATCCCAGCCGGGCGTGTCCTTCAGGAGCCAGGTGATGTAGTCGCGCACGTTCTGGACGCGCACGCAGCCGGACGACACGAAGCGGAAATCGTCGCCGAAGATGCCCTTCGACGGCGTGTCGTGCATGTACACGCCGTACGGGTTGCCGATGTTGATGCGCACGAAGCCGAGCGAGTTCACGTCGCCGCCGGGGTCCTGCCGGAACTGGTAGCGGGTCGCCTCGTCCGAACGCCAGTTCACCTGCGCGGGCGCGATCTCGCGCCCGCCGGGGCCGATGATGCGGATCCGGTTGTCCGTCAGGTAGGACGGCTCCTTCTGCATCTTCGGGATCAGGTCCTTCTTGATGATGGAAGCCGGGACCGTCCAGAACGGGTTGAAATTGATGGAGGTCGCCTTGGTGTTCATGATCGGCGATTGCCGGTCGATCTTGCCGACGCCGGCCGCGTGCCGGGTCACGACCCGGTTGTCCTCCACCGTCTCGACGAGGGCGGCCGGGATGTTGGTGATGACGAAACGGTGCCCGAGATTGCCCGAATAGGAGCGGAGCCGCACGACGTTCAGCTCGAGCTGCTTCAGCCGAGTCTCGGCCGGAACGTTCATGGCCGTGATCGTGGCGGCGTTCAGCGCGCCGGTGGCGTTGAAGCCGTGCCGCGACTGGAAGCGCTTCACGCCGGCCTCGACATACGAATCGTAGATGTTGGAGGTGCCGGCCGACTGGTCGAGATCGCCCTCGATCGCGAGGCGCTGGCGAAGGGCCAGAACGGCCGGGCCGCGCGCGCCGACCCGCATCGTGTTCGGGGCCGAGATCGGCTGCCAGCCGCCCCGGGACACGATCTCCCGGTAGCGCTCGACCGCCGCCTCCGTCGCGGCAAGCGCCTCGGGGGACAGGATGGGGGTGACGGAGCGCGGCACGCGGACGCGCGAGGCGCTGTCGTAATTCTGCGCCCATTCGGCCTGCTCGCCCGCGCTCTGCGCGAAGCTCGCGCCCGTGGCGGACAGGAACGCGGCGGCGCTGGTGGTGAGGAGAAAGGCGCGGCGTGACAGCATCGGTGCGGTGCTCGTGGAGAAAGCGGCAGCCCCGGCCCGGGACGGATGGGAGGATCAGTGCTGAGACGGGGTTAAGGAAGCCTGATCAGTCCGGCCACAATGTGGCGGCGCGGCATGGCGCGGACCGGTTCTCGCGCCGTCCACAGCCAAGGTCGCGAACCAAGCCGGGCGGGCACCGTTGGAGCACGGGTCGTCAGGAAGGTCGAGATCTCATGCGGACGCTTTCGTGCGACGTCGCCATCGTCGGGGCCGGAACGGCGGGGCTCGCCGCCCGCGCCGCCGCCGCGGAGGCGGGCGCCCGGACAATCCTGATCGAGCGCGGGCCGGGAGGCACGACCTGCGCGCGGGTCGGCTGCATGCCGTCGAAGCTGCTCATCGCGGCGGCCCGCGCGGCCCGCGAGGCGCGGGATCTCGGGACGTTCGGCCTGCGGCTCGAAGGTCGCCTCGTCGTGGACGGACCGGCCGTGATGGAGCGGGTCCGGCGGGAGCGCGACCGTTTCGTGGGCGCCGTTCTAGAGGACGTGGCCGCCATTCCGGACGGGCAGAAGCTCGACGGGGCGGCCCGGTTCGCCGGACCCGGCGCCCTGACGGTCGGCGAGGTGGAGGTCGAGGCGGCCGCGATCGTGATCGCGCCCGGCTCGCGACCGAGCATCCCGACACCCCTCGCCGCCCTCGGCGGGCGCGTCCTGACCAGCGACACCGTGTTCGAGCTGCCGGACCTGCCGCCCTCGCTCGCGGTGGTCGGCGCGGGTCCGCTCGGGATCGAGCTCGCGGCCGCCTTCGCCGGGCTCGGCCATCGCGTCGCACTGTTCGACAAGGGGGAGACGCTCGGCGGCCTGTCCGATCCGGCCGTCGCTGGCGTCGCCCGGACCCTCCTCGGCCGCGAGATGGCCGTGCATCTCGGCGCCGCCGTCGAGGCCGCGCCGGAGGGCGCCGACGGCGCCCGAATCACGTGGCGCGGCAAGGATGGCGGAGGCGGGTCCGAGAGCTTCGCCCGGGTGCTGGCGGCAGCGGGCCGCACGCCCAACCTCGACGGCCTCGCGCTCGAGACGACGGGCCCCCGATCCTGCACGAGGCCGCCGCGGAAGGAACGGTCGCGGGCCGCAACGCGGCGGCCGGCCCGGACGGGATCCGGCCGACGGGCCGGCACGTGCCGTTCTCGCTCGTGTTCACCGAACCGGGGATCGCGACGGTCGGGGGCGGCCGCAAGGCGCTGGAGGAGGGGACCTTCGCCGAAGGGTCGGCCGACCTCTCCGAATCGGGCCGCGCCCGGATCATGGGGCGGAATGCCGGCCTCGTCCGGGTTTATGGCGGTCGCTCGGACCGGGTGCTTCTCGGCGGCGAGATGGTCGGGCCGGAAGCCGAGCATCTCGGCCATCTCCTCGCCTGGGCGGTGGAGCGCCGCCTCACGGTCGAGGATGCGCTGGCCCTGCCCTTCTACCACCCGACGATGGAAGAGAGTCTCAGGACCGCCTTCCGCGACCTCGCGGCTGATCTCGGCCGGGCGTCCTGACGGTCCGCCCTGCCGCCCGGTTCAGAGCCGGTAGCGGATCTGGTCGGTCCAGAAGCGCTCGAGGCGGATCAGGGCCTGGTTGAGGCGCGTGAAGTCGTCGCCGGAGATGCCGCCGATCGGCTCGATCGTCCTGGAATGCTTCTCGTAGAGGCCGGAGATCACGTCGTGCACCTGCCGGCCCTTGTCGGTGAGGCTGATGCGGACCGAGCGCCGGTCGACCCGCGAGCGGGCGTGGTGGAGATAGCCCATCTCGACCAGCTTCTTCACGTTGTAGGAGACGTTGGAGCCGAGATAATAGCCGCGGGTGCGCAGCTCGCTCGCCGTCAGCTCCTTGTCGCCGATGTTGTAGAGAAGAAGCGCCTGGACGGAGTTCACGTCGTCCCGGCCGCGGCGCTCGAACTCGTCCTTGATGACGTCGAGCAGCCGGCGGTGAAGCCGCTCCACGAGGTGAAGAGCCTCGAGGTAACGCGGCTTCACCGCCATCTCGTCGCCGCCCGTGAATTCCGGGGCGGCCAGCTTGCTCGCCAGGTTGCTCATGCGATGCCTCATCCATGTTCCGGCCGGGTTTTCCCGGTCCGTCATGTGGCCAATCTAGGTTAGCCGGATGAAGACCACTCTAAGTAAGAGGGTGAATGTGCGATTTACCTGGCTACGTAAACAAAACATAAAATGAAGATAAATTTACCTGAACGCAGTGTTACTCCTGATGTATTCGCCGCGTTGCTTCACTCGTCCATCGCCGCCAGCCAAGACACCGTCAAGTAGATCATCGTAGAGAAGATGAGAAGGGCGATCGTCAACGAACCGTTGGAGACGAAGCGCGGGAAGAAGAACGCGAGGATCAGGTGGCTCATGACGGCGAGCAGCCACAGCACGCCGCCCCAGGTGGAGGTGAGCCACAGCCCGATCGCCGCCACGATGTCGATCACGGCGAAATAGATGACGGCCGCCTGGTAGCCGGCCATCCTGTCCTCGAAGACCGGCGGGGCGTGGCCGATGCCGAGGATCGCCGCCCAGGAGACCAGCCCCTTGACGATCCAGATCGCGGCCAGCACCCGCATGAAGGAGACGAGGACGAGGTTCCAGCGCACGTGCCGGTTCGGGACCGTGGCGAGGAGGCGATCCCCGTCCTCCGTCAGGTCCGCCGGGCCTTTCGCGAGACGGACGCCCATCAGGCCGCGATCGGCAGTTCGTCCGGCCCGAGACCGGCGAAATGCGACTGGACCCAGGCCTCGTCGACATCCGCCAGGGAGGCGTCCCGCCAGCGCGGCCGGCCGTCCTTGTCGATGATCGCCGCCCGCACGCCCTCGAAGAAATCCGGTCCGGAAAGGATGCGGGACACGATGCGGAACTCGGTCGCCATCGCCTCCTCGAAGGTGAGGTCGCGGCCGCGCCGCACCTGCTCGAAGGCGATGCGCACGCTTGAGGGAGCCTTGCTCCGGATGCTCGCGGCCGTCGCGGCCGCGAAGGGGGAGCCGTCGCGGTCGAGGCGATCCAGGATCGCCTCGACCGTCTCGCCCGCGAAGCAGCGGCCGATCGCCGAGCGCTCGGCCGTGATCGGGCCGCCCGGGAGGGTCCCCGCCAAGTCCGAGAGCAGCCCGTCGACCGGTTCGCCGCCGAGGAGGCGCTCCTCGGCTTCGGCCAAGGCGGCCGACCGGACGGTGTGGGTCGCGAGCCCGAGCACGGCCGCGTCGCCCGGCCCGACCCGCTCGCCGGTAAGGGCCAGGTACATGCCGGTCTCGCCGGGGAGCCGCGGCAGGGCCCAGGTGGCGCCGACATCGGGGAAGAAGCCGATCGACACCTCCGGCATGGCGAAGCGGTAGCGCTCGCCCGCCACGCGGTGGCTGCCGTGCAGCGACAGCCCGACGCCGCCGCCCATCACGATCCCGTCGATGAGGGCGATGTAGGGTTTCGGGTAGCGCTTGATCCGGATGTTCAGGAGGTACTCCCTTCTCCAGAAGGACAACGCCTCCTCCCGCCGCGCGCCGCGCCCCGCGAGGTACAGCGCCCGGATGTCCCCGCCGGCCGAGAACGCCTTGCCGCCCGCGCCCTTGACGACGACCCGCGTCACGGCGGGATCGGCTTCCCAGGTGTCGAGGGCGCGGGC
>CALMTJ010000488.1 GCA_937872715.1 uncultured Methylobacteriaceae bacterium | reverse complement strand
CCGCCCCCCCCGCGGTCGACGGAGAGCGAGCCCGCGAGGTTGATCTCCCGCCCGTCCGCCCCGGCGAGGAGGCGGCCGACCGGGCCGTCCGCGCTCCGGAACGCCACGGCCCGGAGCGTCGCCCCGTCGCCGGACCGGAGCGTCGCCCGCAGGTGGCCGGAGCCGAAGGCACGAATGTCGCCGAGGCGGTGCCGGCCGAAGGCGAAGACCGGCTCCGGCTGGCCGGACCCGAACGGCCCGGCATCCTCCAGCCGCCGCACGGCCTCTGGGCGATGGGCCCCGCCACGCCGGCCCGGGCGGCATACTGCGCGGCGAAGGCGGGCGTCGCCTGGCGCGCCCGCGCGGCGCGCAGGGCCAGGGGCTCGGCCTGCGGCTGGAGGGTGAGCCGCCGCGGCCCCCGCGCGGCCCCGCCCCGCCGCCCCTCGAGCGGCGCCCGGGCCGGCGCGGCCGGAGCCGGTCGCGAGCCCGTCCGGCCGGATCGCGAAGGCGAAGACGGGCCGGCCGGTCTTGTCCTTCACCCGGGACGCCACGAGCCCGACGATCCCGGGATGCCAGTCCCGCGAGGCGAGGACGAGCGCCCGGCAGGTGGTGTCGTCGGCCAGGGCCTTGTCGGCCATGGCCGACGCCTCCTCGACCGCGAGACGCTCCACCTCGCGGCGCTCGTCGTTCAGCCGCTCCAGGGTCGCCGCGATCGTCGCCGCCGTGGCGGGGTCCTCCGCGAGGAGGAGCCGCGCCCCGAGCGAGGCGTCGCCGATGCGGCCGCCGGCATTGATCCGCGGGCCGAGGCAGAAGCCGAGATGCCACGGCTCGGGCGCCGTCTCGACCCGGGCCGCGTCGATGAGGGCCGCGAGGCCGAGCCGGCGGCGGTGCCGCATCACCGCGAGCCCCTGCCGGACGAAAGCCCGATTGAGCCCGGTCAGCGGCACCACGTCCGCGACCGTCGCCAGCGCGACGAGATCGAGCCCGGCCATCAGGTCGGGCTCCGGCCGGACGGTCCAGTACCGGCGCCTGCGGAGCTCGCGCCCGAGCGCGACGAGCGTCATGAACACGATTCCGGCCGCCGCCAGATGGCCGAGCCCCGACAGGTCGTCCTGCCGGTTCGGGTTCACGATCGCGCGCGCGGCCGGGAGCTCCTCCGGCGCGCCGTGATGATCGAGCACCACGACGTCGGCGCCGAGCCGGGCCGCCTCGGCGAGCGGGCCGTGCCCGGCCGTCCCGCAATCCACGGTCACGATCAGGCGCGCGCCCTCGCCGACCAGGCTTCGCATCGCCTCGTCGTTCGGGCCGTACCCCTCCGTGATGCGGTCCGGGATATGGATGGCGACCGGGCAGCCGGCCTCCCGGAGGTAGCCGCCGAGCAGCGCCGCCGAACAGGCGCCGTCCACGTCGTAATCGCCGAACACGGCGACACGCTCGCGCCTCGTCACGGCGTCGGCGAGCCGGGAGGCGGCCGCGTCCATGTCCGTGAGGACGCTCGGGTCGGGCAGGAGGTCGCGCAGCCGCGGCGACAGGAAGGCGGGCGCGCCCGCGACACCGACGCCGCGTCCCGCCAGGACCCGGGCCACCAGGTCCGGCGTGCCGTGGGTCTGGGCGATCGCCGCGGCCACGATCCCGCTCGCCGGGTCGAGTCGCTCGTACCAGGGCCGGCCGAGGGCCGAGCACGCCACCCCGAGCAGCGGCCGGGGCGATGGCGGGAGGATCGCGCGTGATTCGGACACGCCGGACTATACCAGGAGGCCGGCGTCTCCCGCCGCTCGCGATGAAGGTCCGTCAACCGCCATGGCCGGGCTCGGCCCGGCCATGGCGGCGCTGCTGAGGACGGGTCAAGCCTTCCGGAAATACGGCTCCACGCTGCCCTTCAGCTTGATGGTCATCGGGTTGCCGAACCGATCCTTCGTCTTCCCGGCCCCGACCCGCACCCAGCCTTCGCTGACGCAGTACTCCTCGACATTCGTCTTCTCGACGCCCTTGAACCTGACCCCGACGTCGCGGCCCAGGATCTCCGAATCGAAGAACGGGCTGTTCGGATCCGTCGAGAGGCGGTCGGGAGGGCTGTCGGTCATCGCGGTCGCTCGAAAGGATGTCGCTCATAGCGCTTCGCAGAGCCGCGGCCAAACGCGCGGCGAGCACACCGGCCGGCCGCGCTTCGGTACGGGTCCGGACGGGCACGACGGCGCTGGAACTGGCCCGAGGACGAAGGCTTACTCCGCTGGACATTCCAAAATCTTCGGATTCTCAGGGACATCGTATGAACCGTCGTCAATTCGCATTGAGCCTGCTCGCCACCACCTCCGCCATGGCGATCACGGAGACTGCTTTCGCGCAGGCGCCCTCGCCGGTGCCGGCGGCGGAATACTTCACGAAGGCGCTGAAGGGCGGCCAGCTCCTCGAGGAGACGGCGCGCACGGCCTATGAAAAGACCGGCGACCCGCGGATCAAGACCTTCGCGCGCGCCGAGGTCGTGGAGCAGGTGAAGCTCGCCGACAAGCTGAACGTCACCACGGACCGGCAGGGGATCGAGGCGACGCGCGGCCCCGGCCTTCCGGGAGCGCCCGGCACCGGTGGCGTCGTCGGTGCGGTCGCGGCCGTTCCGCTCGCGGTCGCGGGCGGTGCCGTCCGGACCACCACGGGGCTGTTCGGCCTCGGCGGAGCGCCGATGACGACGGATGGGCAGAAGGCCGAGATGATCCAGGCGCTCAAGGCCATGCCGGCCGGCCCGGCCTTCGACGCCCGCTTCGTCGAAGTGTCGCTGATGGGCCATCGCGAGGCGTTCGAGATCCACGACACCTATGCCCGCGTCGGAGGCGACCCGGCGCTGCGCAGCATCGCCCGCGGCGCCCTGCCGCTCATCAGGCTGCACATCACGACCCTGACACGCCTTCAGGCGAGCATGGGCCGCTCGCAGGGCTGAGCCGCCCGCCCCGCGGCGGTCCTCCGCGCCCGGAGGATCGGCCGGAGCCCGAGCTAGCTGTCGCGCAAGCGCGACAGCACCCCGGCGAGGGTCGGCGCCCCGGCGCGGCCGCCGAAGACCTCGCATTTCATCGCGGCCGCGACGTTCGCGAAGCGGACGCGGCGATCCAAGCTCCACCCCTCGACGAGCCCGTGCGCGTAGGCGCCGTGCCAGATGTCGCCGGCGTTCAGCGTGTCCTGCGCCACGATCGGGATCGACGGCACCCGCCTCAGGACACCCGGCGGATCCGACCGGACCCGGATGACGGCCCCGGCCGATCCGAGCGTCACCCCGAGCACGGCCGCATCCGTCTCCGCTTCCATCCTCGACAATCCCTCGTCCGGCGCGGCCCCGTTCGTGACGGAGGCGAGCGCCGGCTCGGAGAACAGGAGATGATCGGCGAGCCGCGCCAGGCGCCGCAGCAGGTCGGGAGGCGCGACATCCGCGTCCAGGATCGCGGGCGTGCCGACCCGGCGGGCCTCCCGGAGAAGCGCCTCCGCGCCCTCGGGCCACCGCATGTCGGCCAGCACGGCCCCCGCGTTCCGGACGTCGCCGAGCGGCAGCCAGCCGGGGTCCGGGTCGAGCGACGGATCGACAAAAGGCACGACGAGCCGCTCGCCCTCACGGTCCACCAGGATCGTGGCGATCCAGGTGCGGCCGCCGGCCAGCCGCCGGACATGGCGCGTGTCCACGCCCTCCCCCGCGAGGTCGGCGAGGAAGCGTTCGCCGGTGGCGTCGTCGCCGATGCGGCTCCACAGGGCGGCGCGGCCACCGAGCCGCGCGATCGCGACGGCGGCCGAGGTCGCCATCCCGTCCGCCGCCTGGACCATGCGGCTCGGCAGGATCTTCCCCGATGACGGGATGGCCTCGACCTGGAAGATCGTGTCCCAGAAGGCGCAGCCGAGGCAGATGACCGGTCTCGTCATGACACCCTTCCCGCACGGACCGGGGCGGGTGTCGAGTCTCCTGAACGGGAGATGTCCGCCGACTTCACGCTCCGATCAGGGCGCCTGACGGATCTTCGCCCGGCACCGACGAGGAGGCCATCGGGCGCGCGGACCCGATCCTTCTCGCCGCCATGATGCTGTCCTGCCCGGCGCGGGCCGAGGGGGAGCACGCGGCGTTCCACACATCCGTGCCGGCGCCGGCCGGCCGTTCAGATCCCCTCCCCGACCGGGTTCGGCGAGAGGTCCGGATGTGCGCCGTGGAAGACCGGCCTCGGCGCCGTGCCCCGGAGGATGTCGATCACGCGGCGGATCTTCATCGTCTCCTCGAATACGTGGTCGGCGAGGCCGAAGATCGTCTTCACCCCGTCGGGGGTGGCGCCGTCGAAGGCGAGGTCGGCCTCGAGCCCGGAGGCACGAAGGCTGTCCAGCCGGTGGTAGCGCTCGCCGAGATGGTGGCGGAGGAACACGGCCGTGAGCTGCTGCTGCGCCGAGATGATGGTGGAGAAGAGCCGCGCTCCCCGGAGCCAGCGCGTCGCGCCGTAATCCCGGCCGGCGCTGTAGGGGAGCGAGAAGCTCCCGGTGGTGGTGCCGACCGACACCACCTCCAGCGTCTCCCCCGGCTGCTTCAGGTAGTATTCCGCCTCGTGCACGCCGATGAGGTCCGGCGCGCTCGCGAAGATGGCGCCGTCCACGTAGAGGCTCGACCGCACCTCGGCGAGCGGGAAATAGGTCGGGGCGGCGGCGGCCGCGACCGCGACGTCCGTCATCGCGAGGCCGGCATGGTGGAGCCAGTCCGGGGAATGGGGCGTCTTGAACACCTCGATCTGCCCGGTCGTCATGTTCACGACCGGCAGGACGAGGCGGTGGCGCGCATCCGCGAGCGTCTGGCCGCCGCTGATCAGGCTCGCGGCCGCCGCCCGGAGCGGCGCCGCGGAATATTTCGGCCGGCCGAGCGAGCGCAGGAAGGCGAGCGTCCGCTTCACCTCGCGGAAACGGCCGCCCATCTGCGGGAAGATGAGAGGCCCATGCTCCACGAAGGTGCGCTCCACCTCCCGGGCCGGAATCTCGAGCGACAGCGCCAGGGCCGTGATGGCGCCGGCCGAGGTGCCGCAGATCAGGTCGAAGCTCTGCGCGACCGGACGGCCCATCGCCTCCTCGATACGGGCGAGCAGCCGGACGGAGAACAGCCCGAGGAAGCCGCCGCCGGACAGCGCCAGGATCCGAAAACCCATCCAGAATCCCCGAGGCGGGCGCGCGGTCTTCACGCCGCGATGGCGCCGAAGCTTAGCCCTGCGGCCCGGCCGCGACAATCGCGCCCGCACGCTCGACTTCACCGGAACCCGCGCCTAAGAGCCCCGCTTCACCGTCTCGGGACATGTCCATGCAGCCGCAGCCTTTCAGGGTGGGCGTCGCCGGTCTCGGCACCGTCGGGGCGGCGGTGCTGGGCATCCTGACCCGACGCGACAACGCCTTGGCCGAGCGCGCCGGCCGTCCGATCCGGGTGACGGCCGTCTCGGCGCGGGATCGCGGCCGGGACCGAGGTCACGACCTGTCCGGCTATCGCTGGTTCGACGACCCGGCCGATCTCGCCCGCGCGCACGACGTGGATTGCGTCGTGGAGCTGATCGGCGGTGCCGACGGCGCGGCTAAGCGCGCCGTGGAGACGGCGCTCGCGGGCGGCAAGCACGTGGTCACGGCCAACAAGGCGCTGCTCGCCCGGCACGGCACGGACCTCGCCCGCCTGGCGGAAGGGAACGGCGTCGCGCTCGCCTTCGAGGCGTCGGCGGCGGGCGGCATCCCGATCGTGAAGACGCTGCGGGAGGCGCTGGCGGGCAACCGGGTGTCGCGCATCTACGGGATCCTGAACGGCACCTGCAACTACATCCTGTCCCGCATGGAATCGGAGGGCTGCTCCTTCGCCGATTGCCTCGCGGCCGCGCAGCGGCTCGGCTACGCGGAGGCCGACCCGACCTTCGACATCGACGGGTTCGACACCGCCCACAAGCTGGCGCTCCTCACCTCGCTCGCCTTCGGGACGGAGATCGATTCGGACGCCATCCATGTCGAAGGAATCCGGGCCATCACGCCGCTCGACCTGCGCATGGCGGCCGAGCTCGGCTTCCGGATCAAGCTCCTGGGCGTCGCGGAGAAGACGGCGACCGGGATCGAGCAGCGCGTCCGCGCCCTCGAGG
>CALMTJ010000487.1:6076-9898 GCA_937872715.1 uncultured Methylobacteriaceae bacterium | reverse complement strand
GGCGAGCAGGGCGCGGATCTCGTCGCCGCGGCCCTGGCTCGCGAGGAACTGGATCGATTCCGGCAGCACGAAATGGAGCAGTACCGCCAGCGGGATGGACAGGGAGCCGATCCAGTAGAGGATCGGCCAGCCGAAAGTCGGCGTCAGGAAGACGCCGACGACCCCCGCGAACGTGCCGCCCGCCGCCCAGCCCAGCGCCACGCCCCAGAGCGAGAACGTGTTCGCGACCCGGCGCGGCGCCAGCTCGTTGATGTAGGTCGTGGCGAGCGGCAGGAGCACGCCGAGCCCGATCCCGGTGAGCACGCGGATCAGGCAGAAGCCCGCGAAGGATTGCCCGAGGAGCGGCGTCGCGAGCGTGAAGGCGCTGGTGATCCAGAGCCCGCCGAGCAGTGTGACGCGACGGCCGTAGCGGTCCGCGACGAGGCCGTGCGCCGCCGCCCCGATCAGGAAGCCGAGGAGGCCGCTCGACACGAGGAGCCCGGCCTGGCCGGGCGCCAATCCCCAAGGCCCCATCACGAAATGGATGACGTAGGCCGGGTTGAACGTGTCATACCCGTCGAAGAAGGTCAGCGCCGCCATGATGGCGCCGAGCCGGCGGTGGAGCGGTCCGACCCGGGCCTGCGCCAGTTCCTCGTGGACGTCGATCGCGGTGGCGGACGGCATGGTGTTCTCTTCCCGGGGCGGCGCGGCGAGGTCATTCGAGATTGAAGAGCTTCATGGCGTTGGTGCGGCCGATCTTCAGGCGGTCGGCCTCCGATATGGTCGCGGCGTCGAACCAGATCGCCGCGTGGTCGACGTTCTCGAACGGCCAGTCGGTCGAGAACAGGATGCGGTCGGCGCCGATCTCCAGGATGGCATCGATCAGCGTCTGCGTGCGGAAGTTGCCGGAGGTCGTCAGGTGGAAATTGGCGTTGAAATACTCGACGAGCTTCTTCTTGGCCGGGTAGCGCGGGGGCGTCTTGATCCAGGCGTTGCGGTTGTCGATGCGCCACATCGAATAGGGCAGACCCTCGCCCATATGGCCGAGGATGACCTGCAGGCGCGGATGGGAGTCGAACAGCCCGGACGCCATGAGCCGGAGCGCGTGCACCGCGGTCTCCTGCCCGAAAGCCCAGGTCGGGCCGAGCAGCCAGGGATGGCCGTCATAGATGCGCGCGTCCTGCGGAAGCGGGTTGCGCGGGTGGAGATAGAAGGGGACGTCGAGCGCCTCGGCGGCGGCCCAGAACGGCCGGTATTGCGGCAGGTCGTAATACACGGGCACGTCCGGGTTCTCGACCTGGGAGAAGCCGTTGACGAGCGCGCCCCGGAAGCCGAGCTCCCGCACGCAGCGCTCGAGCTCGCGCGCCGCTCCGTCCGGGTCCTGCATCGCGAGGGCCGCGAGGCCCTGGAAGCGGTCGGGACGCCGGGCGACCTGCTCGGCCAGGTAGTCGTTGGCGCGCCGGGCGAGCTCCGTCGCGGCCGCCGTGCCGGGCACGGCCTGGACCGCCGGGGCGTTGAGCGAGAGGAGCATCATCTCCATCCCGTGCTCGTCCATCAGGCGCAGGCGCTTGTCCTGGATGTCGAGGAGTCGGCTCTCCAGCTCCGGCCAGTACTCCGCCGGGGCGAAGGGCTTCGAATCCCCGAGCGTCTCCTCGAGCGCGAAATGCTCCTCGAGACCGATCTTTCCCTGCATCACCGTTCCCCCGCCTCGACCAACGCCATCTCGGCTGTCCCGGAGCGCCGGGAAGCCGTCGTCCGGAGGGACGCCGTCAGGCGTCCCAGCAGGGTCGCGAGCTCCGCGCCGTCCCGCGCCGTCCCGTAGACGTACCAGTCCGGCCGCACGATCACGGCCGAACAGCCCCCATCCGCGAACCAGGCCCCGTAGGTGCCGTCCGCGTCCTCGATCCCGCCGGGGCCGCCGAGCGCCGCGACGTGCCCGCCGATCCTCGACCATTCCTCCCGGCTGTCCGGGGTCATCGCCCCGAGCAGGGCGGGATCGGCCGCGACGATGCACCAGCCGGGCCCGACGACGTCGTCGAACCGTCCGGCCCTGCCGGCCGATCGGACCTCCCCCTGCGGGAAGAAGCCGCCGCCATCGGCCACGAGGCCGCCCCGGAGCGGGGGGAAGCGCAGCTTGTCCGGCACCCGGTTCGCCCGCCGGTTGGCGAGGAGCCTCTCGGCGCGCTCCCGCGCCGCGGCGGGGTCGCGCAGCGTCTGCACGCGCCCGAGCTCGATCGCCTTCTCCGTGATGAAGCGGACGTGGGGCTCGCGCTCGGGCTGATAGGTGTCGAGGAGCGAATCGTCCGCGAGGCCGGACAGGACGAGGTCGAGCTTCCAGGACAGGTTGTGGCTGTCCCGGATGCCCGAGCACATGCCTTGGGCGAGGAAAGGCGGCATCTCGTGCGCCGCATCCCCCGCCAGGAAAACGCGGCCCTGCCGCCAGTTCCCCGCGATGCGCGAGCGGAAGACGTAGTTGACGACCCGGATCATCTCCGCGTCGTCCGGGGTCAGGTAGCGGGCGACGCGCGCCCACACGGAATCTGGCCGCGTCGCCTCCTCCGTGGTCTCGCCCGGGTTCAGCATGAAGGAGAAGCGGTGGTGATCGGGCCCGATCCGCACGATGGAGGTCGGCTGGGCCGGGTCGCAGACCTGCCGGAACATCGGCAGGCCCGGCACGTCCCGGAGCATGCGGAAGTCGCAGACGAGCCAGTTCTCCTGAAACCCGTAATCGTCGACGGCCTCGCAGATGCTGCGGCGGACGAACCCGTTGCCGCCGTCGGCGCCCACGACGAAGCTCGCCCTGACCGAGACGGGTGCCCCGTCCGGGCCGGTGCCGGTCAGCGTCACGCCCTCCCCGTCCTGCTCCATGCCGGACACGGTCACGCCCTGGCGGATCTCGACCGACGGGATCGCCCGGTCGTGCCGGTCGAGCACGTCCTCTATATGGGGCTGGAACATCATGTAGAGGGCCGCCCAGCCGCCAGGCGCCGGGTTCGCGTATTCGAGCTCGACCAGCGTCTCGCCCGCCGCGTTCACCCATTCGTAGTCGCGCTGCACGACGGCGCCCTCGCCGACCTGCTCCGCGAGGCCGAGCTTCTGGAACAGCCGCATGATCTCGTCGTCGAAACACGCGGCGCGCGGGAGGTTGTAGAGGCCGGTATAGCGCTCCAGCACGACCACCCGGCGGCCGAGCTGGCCGAGGAGCGCGGCGAGCGTCATCCCGGTCGGGCCGTAGCCCACCACCGCGACGTCGAACGCGGTCATCGGCGGCATCCGGCGGCGGCCCGGGCGGGAGCGGCCGGGTTTTGGTCGGAACGGCTCACGAGGCCGACTTGGCGAACATGGAGGTGTACATCGGGCTGTCGCCCTGGGCGGAGCGGGGCGCGTCGCCCTTGTACATGTCCACCACGTTCTCGAAGATCGCCGGGTGTCCCTTCACGCCCTCGATCGCGTATTCGGTCGGCGGATAGGCGGCGTGGGAGTCGCGCCACGCGTCGGCGCTGACCCATCGGGCGATGTTGATGTAGCGGAACGTGTCGTTGCCGACGCCCGTGTTGCGGTGCAGGTGCGTCTCGATGAAGCCCGGCGTCTGGGAGAACGTGTCGGCGGATTTCTGCCAGTTGCGGCGGAACTCCTCCTCCTTGTCCGCCTGTACCATGAAGACGTTGATCAGCGTGACGGCCATCGGGTCCTCTCCTGTCGATGCTTGCGGCTCACCGGCCCCTCTCCTGTGCGGCCGGACCGCCCGGGAACCCCGGCGCGGCACGGCCGCGCGATCATGCTGCGCTGGCCACGGCCGGCGCCCGGCGCGACCGAGCATCGTCCCCGGACCCGGCGGGGCGT
>CALMTJ010000487.1:0-6066 GCA_937872715.1 uncultured Methylobacteriaceae bacterium | reverse complement strand
TGACCCTGCCGGCGGCGCTGGTCACGGCGGGCTTCGACGCGGCGCTGATCGCGAGGGACAGGGCGAAGGCCAGAAGACCCGGCCCATACCCGCCCGCGTGGCTCACGCTGAGCGGCAGCACGGTCGCGCCGGCTGCGGCGCCGAGCTGGAAGATCGCGAAGACGACCCCATAGGCTCGCCCGAAGCTCGCGATGCCGTAATACTTCTTGATCATGTAGCTCAGGACGTCGAACTCCGCGCCGATCACCCCGCCGATCAGGATCGGGCTGATGATGAGCGCCGCGTCCGACACTCCCCCGACATAGAGCAGGCAGGCGAGCACGCCCCCGAGGCTCACGACCGTCATGAGGAGCGGGGCCGGCACCCGGTCCAGCAGGATGCCGCACAGGAAGCGTCCGATCAGGATCGCGAAGCCGAGCGTCGCCTGGGCGGTCGCGGCCCGGGCCGGGCTGATGCCGCCGTCGATGAGAAGCGGCACCTGGTTCACGATCAGCCCGACATTCACGAAGCCGAGCGTCACGAAGGCGACGAGCAGGAGCTTGAAGCTGCGGGTGCGGACGATCTCCGCGAACGTCATGTCGCCCGGCGAGCCGTGCCCGACCGTCCCGACCGGCACGGCCGCCTTGGCCGCCTCGCGGAAGAAGAGGAAGTTCAGCGGCCAGGTCACGAGAAGCGCGATGAGACCGAGGCCGACATAGGCCCGGCCCCAATCGCCGCCCTGCATGAGCGCGGTGGCGATGACCGGGACCAGCGCCGCCCCGATGCCGATGCCGCCGTTGGCGAGGCCGATCGCGAGGCCGAGATGGCGGTCGTACCAGGTCGAGACGGCCCGCAGGTACGAACTCGACCAGAGGCCGAGGCCGAGCAGCGGAAGGAGCATGCAGGCCGCGTAGAAGAACCGGATGTCGCCCGGCATGTACGGCATGGCGAAGAGGCCCGCCGCGAAGAGCGGCACGGAGACGAGCACCACCGGTCGCGAGCCGAAGCGGTCGATCAGGTAGCCCTGGAGGGGCGCCACCACCATCGCCATCAGGGCGATGATGGTGCTGCCGAACGCGATGGCAGGGCGCGTCCACCCGAAAGCCGTGCTGAGCGGCGCGATGAACACGCCGAAGCCGAACACGAGGGCCGTGCTCGGGCCGAAGGCGAGCCCGACGGCCGAGGCCGCCGTGGTCCGGTTGCCCGGCCCGAGGACGGTCGCGAGCACGCCTCGCCGATCATCGTTCTGCATTGTTCCCCTCCCTCACATCATCGTTGCGACGCTTCGTCGTTCTAGAGCTTCATCATCTCTTCGGGCGGCGGCGGCCCCCAGAAGTTGGACGCGCCCGGCCCGCGCTCCCAGACCTTCGGCTTCTGCGGGTTGTCCCGATGCCACGGGCGCGGCTCGAAATAGCCGAGCGCCTCGTCCGTCATCTGGTCGAGCTCGGCGAAGAACTCGACGATCAGGCCGTTCGGCCCGCGGTGATAGGTGAACAGGTTGTGCCCGATCCCGTGCCGGCCCGGACCCCAAATCAGCCGGTAGCCGTGGCGGCTGAGAAGGTCGCTCGAGGTCTGGATATGGCCCCAGTCCCGAAGCTCGAAGGCCGTATGGAAATGGGCGTCCTTGCCCGTGCCGACGAGGTTGATCGTGTGGTGGTCGTGGCCGCAACGCAGGAAGGAGAAGAAGTCCCCCATCCAGTCCGACACCCGGAAGCCCAGGATGTCGCAATACCACTTGGTCGTCTTCTGCACGTCCGAACAATGGAAGGCGACGTGGCCGAGCTTGTGCGGGATGATGCCCTTGGTGGCGAAGGGCTGGTGCTGCGGCTCGGGAGCCTTGAACACCTCCATCACCGTCCCCTTCGCGTCCGGGAAGGACAGGATCTCGCCGATCCCGGGCTGCGCGTCGCTGCCGCGGTCCACCCGGATGCCGTTGCCCTCCACCTGCTTGGCGAAGTCCGACAGGTCCTGGTCCGGCGTGAGCTGGAAGCCGATATGGGTGCAGCGCGCCACGTCGCCCTTCCGGAGAACGACCGAGTGGTGGTCGACCGTGTTCGCCAGGAACACCTCGTCCTTCTCCTGGCCGGAGACCGTGAGCCCGATCACGTTCGTGTAATACTCGGTCTGCTGGACGAGATCGGGGGTCTCGTAGGCCGCGTGGGAAATTCTGTGGACTCGGATCACCGCCTGTCTCCTGTCTTTTCCTGAGTGGTGCGTCGCTCGAAGAGTTCGAACACGGCCGCGACGTCGCGCGGCCCGGCCACGGGAGCCGCGCGGCCGTAGAAGTCGATGAGGCCGTCGAGGAGCTCGGTCGAGACCGGAAGGCCCGAAACCGCGTCCCGGACCATCTCCAGGTAATGGAGGAGCACGTCCGCCGCGCCCTGCTGGGGCATGAAGCGGCGCGCCGCCATCCAGGGCGCCCGGATCGCGAATTGCGTGGAAGCGCCGCTCCCCTGGGCGACGGCCGGGATCATGAGGTCCGGATCGAGCTCCCAGGCCTCCGCGATCGCGACCGCTTGCGCCGTCCCGGCGATGTGGTGGGCGACGAGGAAGTTGTTGACGAGCTTGACGCGGCTCGCGGCCCCGAAGGCGCCGAGATAAAGGCAGATGTCCGCGAAGCCCCGGATCACCGGCTCGACAGCGTCGGCCGCCTCCTTCGGGCCCGCCAGGTAGATCGCGGCCTTGCGGCTCTCCACCATGCCGGGCGTTCCGCTGACCTCCCCGTCGAGCATGACCGCGCCGCGCGACGCGAGCGCGTCCGCGAAGCCGCGCTTCACGGCGACGGGGTGCGAGGACAGGCACACGACGATCTGGCCCGGCCGCACCGCCCCGAGCAGCCCGTCCGGGCCGGACAGGACGGTCTCCATGGCGTCGTCGCTGTCCACGCAGGTGAGCACGACCGCCGCCTTCCGGGCGACGTCGGCGGGCGAGGCGGCGGCGGTCCCGCCCGCCTCGCGGAAGGCCTCCATCGAGCTGCGCCGGTAGCCCAGCATGCCGACGCCGCCCGACAGGAGGTTGCGGCAGATCGGCATGCCGATCTTGCCGAGCCCTACGAACCCGACCGGCCCCGGCCCGAGATCGCCGACGGCGCTCATCACGCGAGGCTCATCGAGCAATCGGACAGGCTGACGGACACGCTCAGCCGCCCTTCCATCAAGATCCAGGGCTCGACCGTGTAGGTGCGCAGCCCCGCCTTCACGAAAGGATCGCCCGCCGCGATCGCCTCCGCCTCGGCGGCCGAGTCGGCGCGCACGACCGTCATCCCATTGCCGCGACTGCGCTCGCCGAGAGGGCCGGAGGCGAAGAGCCGGCCGTCCTTCTCGACGGCGATCATGTATTCGAGGTGGTCGGCGAGATGGGCGGAGAGATCGCGCCCGTCGCCCGTCCAGAAGATCACGAAGAGGCGGACCTTCGCCATCTTGTCCATGAGGGAGGATGCGCGCGGGTCCATCACGCCACCATCTTCGTCGTGAGGGTGCCGAGGCCGGCGATGGTCACCCGGACCTCGTCGCCCGCCTTCAGGAAGTCGCCCCTGGGCATGCCGACGCCGGCCGGCGTGCCCGTGGCGATGACGTCGCCCGGATACAGCGTCACGTGGCGGCTCAGGTAAGCCACCTGCTCGGCGATCGAATGCACCATCTGGCCGGTATTGGAGGATTGCTTGACGACCCCGTTGACCGTCAGCTCGATGGCGAGGTCTTGCGGGTTCTCCACGAACTGGGCCGGCACGAGCCAGGGCCCCATCGGGGCCGAGCCGTCCCAGCATTTCTGACCGACCCAATCGTAGATGAAGGGGCTGCCCTCGCGCTTGACGTGGTCGCGGGCGGACAAGTCGTTAACGATCGTGTAGGCCGCCACCGCCGAGAGCGCGTCTGACTCGTCGATGTCCTTGCAACGCGTGCCGATCACGACGCCGAGCTCGGCCTCCCAATCCACCTCCCTGGAGAACCCGGGCAGGCGCACGGAGGCGTCGCTGCCCACGATCGTCCCCCGCGTGGTGCGCACGAAGAACCAGGGCTCCGCGGCCTTCTCGGTCTTCGGCGCGCTGCCGGTCATCCGCACGATGAGCTCGGCCATCTCGGCCAGATGATCCCAGTAATTCGCGCCTGCGCAGAAGAAATTGGCGGGGTACTGAACGGGAGCGAGGAGCCGCACCTCCTCGATCGGCACGCCACCCTCGGGATTGCCGGCCGCCCAGGCGGCCAGACGCTCGCGCGTCTCCGTCCAGCCGTCGCGCATGGCGATGATCGTGGATTCGGTCCCGAGAACGGCCGACGCGTCATGGACGCGGCCTCCGCGAAGCACGCCGGCCCGCGGCTCGCCGTCCCGGCCGGCATATGTCCCCACGCAGAAATCGGGGGTCATTCCTTCTCCTCCCGCCCGTCCCTATTATGGGGATCGATGCCAGCCCTGACGGCTTTCTTGTAATCTCCGTTACATTTAGGTGCGAGCTGGCGCCCGTGTCAATAGGGCCGGACGAATCTTCCGAAGCGGAAGCGGAGCACGATGCCATCAACGCGACAGGGACGAACGCAGGCCCGGGAGCCCGACCCGGGCGGGCCCAGGCCATCCCGGAAGATGACCCTGGCCCAACGCCGGGCGAAGATCGTGCAGGAGGCGACGGCCTTGTTCCTCGATCGCGGCTACGAGGCCGTGTCCATCAACGACATCATCCAGGCGACCGGCGGCTCCAAGGCGACGATCTACGCCCTTTTCGGCGACAAGGAAGGATTGTTCGAGGAGGTCGTGCGCCAGACGACGTCCTCCGTTCAGGTCTCCATCGACCTGAAAACGGAGGGAACCATCGAGAGTCAGCTGATCCGCATCGGGCGTTCCTTCCTGACGAACGTCCTGAGCACGAGGATCCTCGAGTTCCACCGCCTGATGCTGTCGCTCGGCCGGTCATCGCCCCCGAGCGCACGGCTCTTCTTCCAGGCCGGACCCAAGACCGCCTATCGGTTGATCGCGGGCTGGATCGCGGAGCGCCAACGCGCAGGCCAACTCGCCGGCGGCGACCCGTACGAGCTGGCGATTTTCTTCCACGACATGCTGATATCGGAGTTCCAGCTCGGCCTTCTCACGGGCGAACTCGTCGAGCTGGACGCGGCCGCCATCGACCGGAAGGTCGAGATGGCGGTCCGGCTCTTTCTCCGAGGCTGCGCCGGCGAGTGATGCGCAAGTCTGAACGGGGCCGTATAGCTGGCCGTCCAGCCTCGCGCCAACGTCCGGCTCCCGCCGCCGGGACGGGCGGACGGAGACGCGAAGCCCGAGACGGCTCTCTTCGACCACGTGGCAGGTGATCGCATGGCGCGCGGCTCGAGCCTCACGCAGGAGGCCTATCGACGTCTTCGCGCCGACCTTCTGGCTTGCAGGCTCCAGCCCGGGGACAAGCTGAAGGTGGACGAGCTCTGCCAGCGGCTCGCGGTCGGCTCGAGCGCCGTCCGCGAGGCCCTGTCCCGGTTGAGCTCGGAAGGCTTCATCGTGATGGAGCCGCAACGCGGCTTCTTCGTCGCTCCCTTGGCGCTTGATGAGCTGCGGGACCTGACGAATGTTCGCTGCCAGGTCGAGGAGCTGTGCCTGCGCCAGTCGATGGCGGCCGGCGACCTCGGCTGGGAGGCGGGCCTGATCGCCTCGTTCCACCGCCTGTCGCGCACGCCCGAGCGGGCGACGGGCGACCCGAAGCGGTTCAGCGACGAGTTCGGCGCCGCGCATACGGCGTTCCACGAAGCGCTCGTCGCCGCGTGCGGGAGCCCCTGGCTCCTGCGCATCCGCGAACATCTCTATGTCCAGCAGGAGAGATATCGCTGGCTGTCCATGCCTCTCGCCCGGTACAAGAGGGACCTCAACCGCGAACACCGTGAGATCATGGAGGCCGCGCTGGCGCGCGACGCGGACCGGGCGGTGCGGCTCCTGACGGATCACCTCCAGGCGACGGCCGACATCATCCTGAACGCGCAGCTCTCCGAGCGGCGGCCGGAGGCCGAAGAGGGCCGGCGCGCCCGCACGACCTGAAGGGTCGTTGAAAGTTCCTCCCTCATGCTGAGGTGGCCGCCGCAGGCGGCCCTCGAAGCACGCCCCCGGACTGCC
>CALMTJ010000486.1 GCA_937872715.1 uncultured Methylobacteriaceae bacterium | reverse complement strand
GTCCGGCGGGGCGTCGAGGACGGGATCCGGCATCGCGGCCTCGGGCGCCGCCTCGCTCGGGGGCGAGACGCTCGGCGCCACGGTCGGCGCGGCGGGCGGGGGCGCCATGTCGACCATCACGGCCGGCAGGGTTTCCCCGCTCTCGGCCGGGGCGATCTGGCGCGACAGGACGAAGGCTCCGGCCGCGACGTGCAGGGCCAGGATGACGGCGAAGCTCGCCGCCCAGCGGGACGCGTCCCGAGCCTCGATCCCGGGCGCGTGGAGCGCGAGGGCGCTCACTTCGGCGCGATCCCTTCCAGCCCGACCAGCGCCACCTTGAGGTACCCGGCGTTGCGGAGCCCGTTCATCACCTCCATGACGTCGCCGTAGCTCACCGCCTTGTCGGCCCGCAGGAAGATGCGCTGCTCGCGGTCGCGGCTCGTGGCGGCATCGAGCGCTGCCGGCAGGCTCTCCCTGGGGACGGGGCTGTCGCCGAGGTCGAGCGTCAGGTCCGACTTCACCGTGAGGAAGACCGGCTTGTCGGGACGGGGCTGCGGCTGGGCCGTCGACGTCGGCAGGTCGACGGCGACATCCACGGTCGCGAGCGGCGCCGCCACCATGAAGATGATGAGGAGAACCAGCATCACGTCGATAAACGGCGTGACGTTGATCTCGTGCGACATTTCGAGGTCGTCGCCGCCCCCGCCGAGCTTCGCGGCCACGCCCCTACTCCGCCGCCTGGAGGTGTTGGGCCGGGCGCCGCGTCCGGTCGAGGTCGCGGCTGAGATGCCGCATCACCTCGGCCGACGCGTCCGACAGGACGGCCCGGTATCCCGAGATCCAGCGGGCGAACAGGTTGTAGATGACGACGGCCGGGATGGCGGCCACGAGGCCGATGGCGGTGGCGAGCAGCGCCTCCGCGATGCCGGGCGCCACCACGGCGAGGTTCGTGGTCTGCGACCGCGATATGCCGATAAACGCGTTCATGATGCCCCACACGGTGCCGAACAGCCCGACGAAGGGCGCGGTCGAGCCGATGGTGGCGAGGAGCCCCGTGCCGCGCGTCATCCGGCGGGCGGCACCGGCCTCGAGGCGCTCGAGACGGGAGGCGACGCGCTCCTTCATGCCCTCCTTCTCGAGACCGGCGGACAGCTCCGCCTCCTGGACGGCGGCCGTGACGAAATGGCCCACCGCCGAGCGCGACCCGCCGGCCGCGTCCACGGCCTGGACCAAGGAGGCGGAGGCCGCGACCCGCCGGAGCAGCCGCTTCGCCATCGCGGTCGCGGCCAGGAGTTCGAGGCTCTTCGCCAGCCACACCGTCCAGGTGATCACGGATGCGAAGGCGAGGCCGATCATCACGGCCTTCACCACGATGTCGGCGCCCATGAACATGCCCCAGGGAGACAGGTTCACCGGCAGCGCCGCGTTGGCCGGCACGCCCTCGGACGGCCGCATGGCGATGCCGGGCAGGGCCGTGTCGGGCGCGGGCCGCGCCGCGGGAGCGGGCGCCGGGGAGACGGAGGGAAGGGC
>CALMTJ010000485.1 GCA_937872715.1 uncultured Methylobacteriaceae bacterium | reverse complement strand
CTCGGGCGCTACCTCTCCGCCCGTTTCCTGAAGACGATCCTCGTCGTCTTCGCCACCGTGTTCGGGCTCGTCTACACGCTGGACCTCGTCGAGCTGATGCGCCGGGCCGCCGACACGGAGGGCGCGACGCCGGCCGTCATGGCGAGGCTCTCGCTCTACCGGACGCCGTCCATCGCCGAGCAGGTGTTCCCCTTCTCCGTCCTGTTCGGCTCCATGGCGGCGCTGCTGCAGCTCAGCCGCAGGCTGGAGCTCGTGGTGGCGAGGGCGGCCGGCATCTCGGCCTGGCAGTTCCTCCAGCCGGGCCTCGCGGTCGCGGCCGGGCTCGGCCTCGCGACGGTCGCGTTGTTCAACCCGGTCTCGGCCGAGCGGAAGGACCGGGCGACCAAGCTCGAGGCTGCGATCTTCGCCCGAAAGATGAAGAGCCTCGGCCCGGAGCTCTGGATCGGGCAGCGGAGCCTGGACGGCAACGCCATCCTCAAGGCGGACGGGGGCGTCGGGGAGACCTCCACGATCACGGGCGTCACCGCCTACGTGTTCGACCCGTCCGGCCGGTTCGTGGAGCGGGTCGAAGGCCCCGAAGCCGTGCTGCACGACGGCTATTGGGAGTTCCGGGACGCGCAGGTCTTCTCGACGGTCGAGGAGCCGCAGAGCTACCCGACCTACCTCCTGGCCACGAACCTCGATGCCAGCCAGGTCCGCCAGACCATCACGTCGGCGGAATCCGTGCCCTTCTGGCAACTGTCCGGGACGATCGCCCGGCGGGAGAGCGCAGGCCTCGACGCGACCCGGTACCGGCTGCAATACCAGATCCTGGTCGCGCGTCCCCTCCTCTTCGTCGCGATGGTGCTGGTGGCGGCTTCCGTGTCGCTTCGCTTCGTCCGCTTCGGCGGCGTGGCGAGACTGGTCGGGACGGGCGTTGCGGCGGGCTTCGTGCTCTACGTGGCGACGGAGGTGATGCGCGATCTCGGCTCGGCCGGGATCGTCGGACCGACGGTTGCGGCGTGGTTCCCGGCGGTGGTGGGCAGTTTGCTCGGCACCCTGGCCCTATTGTACCAAGAGGACGGCTGACCTCCCGCTCGGGAGGCGGCCGAGGAGCGGCGATGCGGCGTCTCTGGGGTGCGATCGCGTATTGGGCGATGGCCGTCGCGTGCCTCTGCGCCGCGCCGCTCGCGCCCGCGCATGCCCAGGGGACCCTCAACGATCTCGTCGCCGCGAAGGGCCGCGGCGCCGATTCGGACACCCGGCTCCTCGTGGACGCGAAGGAGATCGTCTACAACAACGACCGCAACACGGTCGCGGCGTCGGGCGACGTCGAGCTGAACTACCAGGGCCGGACCCTCCAGGCCGACCGGGTGATCTACGACCGCAACACGAGCCGCGTCTACGCGGAGGGCAACGTCCGGCTGACGGAGGCCAATGGCTCGGTGACCACCGCCAGCCGATTCGAGCTGACGGATGATTTCAAGACGGGGTTTATAGATTCTTTACGCGTGGAGCAGACCGGCACCGATCACGGCGTGCCGGTCCGAACACGCTTCTCCGCGCCCCGGGCGGAAAGGGTCGAGGGCGACAGCACGGTCTTCCTGCGCGGCACCTACACGGCCTGCGAGCCCTGCCGCGACCATCCTGAGCGCCCTCCCCTGTGGCAGGTGAAGGCCGGCCGCATCATCCACAACAACGAGGAGCGGACGATCTATTACGAGGACGCGAGCCTCGAACTCGCCGGGATTCCGATCGCCTACGTCCCGTATTTCTGGTCACCCGACCCGACGGTGAAGCGGATGACCGGATTCCTGGCGCCGCACTACATCCACTCGAACGCGCTCGGCACCGGCGCCTCCATCCCGTTCTTCTGGGACATCGCGCCCGACCGCGACCTCACGCTCCAGCCGACCTTCTATTCACGGCAGGGAGTACTGGTCCAGGCGGAGTGGCGGCAGCGGCTGCTCACGGGATCCTACACGATCCGGGCGGCCGGCATCTTCCAGCAGGGACAGTCTGCCTTCCTCCAGCCGCCCTTCGGCCCGGCCAACCGCGAGGGCCGCGGCTCGGTCGAGACCGTCGGCCGCTTCAACATCAACGAGCGCTGGCATTACGGCTGGGACGTCGCGCTCCTGTCCGACAAGTGGTTCCTCCAGAACTACAAGATCAAGATCGAGATCATCGCCACCAACTACCTCCTGCTCGAATCCACCTCGCAGCTCTACCTTCGCGGCCAGGGCGACCGGTCGTTCTTCGACCTGCGCGGCTACTACTTCCAGGGCCTGTCCTTCGCGGATTGGCAGAAGCAGCTGCCGCTCGTCGCGCCCGTGCTCGATTACGACAAGCGCGTCGACGGCCCGCAGCCGCTCGGCGGGGAGGCGCGCCTCCAGCTCAACTTCACCAACGTGCTGCGCCAGGCTGCGCAGTTCGACTCGACGAGCGTCACCAACCGCTCGTTCCCCTTCGGCACCGGCCTCTCCGCCGCCGCCTACGAGAGCTGCGTCGTCTTTCAGCGGGGCACGTGCCTCGTCCGCGGCCTCTCCGGCGATTATTCGCGCATCTCCGCCGAGGTGTCGTGGCGGCGCGCCTTCATCGACGATGCCGGGCAGGTCTGGACCCCTTTCACCTACCTGCGAGCCGACGGGTTCTTCAACAATCCGGACACGACCAATTTCCAGAACGCGCAGATCGCGAACTTCATCACGCCGAACCAGAATTTCGTCGGCCGCGTCCTCCCGGCGGTCGGCCTCGAATACCGCTACCCCTTCGTGGCGCAGACCGGATGGGGCACGCACACGCTGACCCCGATCGGCCAGATCATCGCCCGGCCGGGCGAGACGCATATCGGCCGGGTGCCGAACGAGGACGCGCACAGCCTCGTCTACGACGACACGACGCTGTTCAACTGGGACAAGTTCTCCGGATTCGACCGCGCCGAAGGCGGCGTGCGGGCGAATGTCGGGCTGCAATACAATTTCCTGTCTGCTTCAGGATGGACCGCCAACGCGTTGTTCGGACAGTCCTATCAACTCGCCGGACGCAACTCCTATTCCGTGCCGGACCTCGTCGATACGGGGCTCCAATCCGGGCTCGACACGCGCGTTTCGGATTTCGTCGGCCGCATCCAGGTGAACCCGACGGAGAACTTCTCGCTGATCACCCGCGCCCGGTTCGACAAGGACGATTTCGGGATCAACAGTTTCGAGGCGCAAGCCTCGGCCAACTTCAAGCCCTACCTCCCGCTCACGACCTCTCTCACCTATGTCCGCTACGAGGCGCAGCCCCTCCTCGGCTATACCCATCGCCGCGAGGGGCTGCAGCCCGCCGCCGCCTTCTCGCTGACGCCGAACTGGTCCATCGGCGGCTCCGTCCTGCTCGATCTCGACCGGTATCTCGACAACCGCGACAGCTACATCGCCGCCTACCAGGCGAATTTCGCGGCGGGCGGACAGGCGCTGGCCAACACCACGGTCTACAACCGGGCAAGCCTGTTCACCGTGTCCCAGGCGGCCCTCTCCCTCTCCTACCGGGACGAGTGCACGACGTTCAGCGTCGGCTACGCGGTCACGCCCCGGATCGCCGCGACCGGCGAGCGCGACAGCGACAGGACCGTGCTGGTGCGCCTTGAACTGCGAACGCTCGGCGCGACCAGCCTGTCGCAATCCATCGCCAACACCACCTCGGACGGCGTCTCGACCCGCTGACGGGCGCCTCCCGGCATGGCACCGCTCGCGCTCACCCAGGGCGACCCCGCCGGCATCGGGCCGGAGATCGCGCTCAAGGCCTGGCTCGCCCGCGACGAGGCCGGGCTGCCGCCCTTCTTCATCCTGTCCGATCCCGACTTCCTCGCGGCGGCAGCGCGGCACCTGTCGCTCACCGTCCCGCTCGCCGCGGCGGAGCCGGAGGACGCCGCCGGCCTCTTCCCGCATTCACTGCCGGTGGTGCCCCTGTCGCGCCCCGTAGCGGCGGAGCCCGGGCGGCCGGACTCCGCGAGCGCGGCCGGGACGGTCGAATCCATCGACCGGGCGGTCGCGCTCACCCAAGCCGGGAGGGCCTCGGCCGTGGTGACCTGCCCGATCGCCAAGCGCGTGCTCTACGGCGCGGGCTTCGCCCATCCGGGCCATACGGAATACCTCGCCGCGCTCTCGGCCGAGCCCGGAGCGGCGCCGCCGCATCCCGTGATGATGCTGTGGAGTCCGGACCTCGCCGTCGTGCCTGTCACGGTCCACGTCCCTCTCCGGTCGGTGCCCGGGATGCTCACGGCCGCGCTGATCGTCGAGACGGTCGCCATCGTGGCGCGAGACCTCCGCGAGCGCTTCGGCATCGCGCGCCCTCGGCTCGCATTGGCCGGGCTGAACCCCCATGCGGGCGAGGCCGGCACGATCGGGACGGAGGACCGGGACGTGGTGGCGCCCGCGGTCGCGACGCTCCGGGCGGCCGGCCTCGACGTCTCTGGCCCGCTTCCGGCCGACACCATGTTCCATCCGGCCGCGCGCGCCCGCTACGACGTCGCGATCTGCATGTATCACGATCAGGCGCTGATCCCGCTGAAGGCGCTCGCCTTCGACGAGGGCGTGAACGTCACGCTCGGGCTCCCGTTCGTCCGCACTTCGCCCGATCACGGCACCGCCTTCGACATCGCCGGACGTAGCATCGCCCGGCCGGCGAGCCTTCTCGCGGCGCTGACCCTCGCGGGCCGGCTCGCCGCGGTAGCCCCCGGGTGAGCGACGGCCTTCCTCCACTCCGGGAGGTGGTCCGGGCGCACGGCCTTTCACCGAAGAGGACGCTCGGCCAGAACTTCCTGTTCGATCTCAACCTCACCGGCCGCATCGCCCGGGCGGCAGGGCCCCTCGCCGGCCATGACGTGCTGGAAGT
>CALMTJ010000484.1 GCA_937872715.1 uncultured Methylobacteriaceae bacterium | reverse complement strand
GGCCTGGAGCGCGGCCACCACCTCGGCCGCGAGGGCGTTGCCGCTGCCGGCGACGGCCTCGATCCCGGCCTCCGGGTGGGAGAAGCTGTCCGTCGAGAACCGGGCGAGCGCGTCCGTGTAGGGATCGGCGCGGGCCGAAACCATGGGAGCGAGGATCAGGACAAGCGTCAGGAGCGCTCGGCGGAACATCATCGGGGCGACCCTGGCGCAGAGCTCCTCATCCTGAGGTGCCGACCGGAGGTCGGCCTCGAAGGACGCACAGGCGGGGGTGCGTGCTTCGAGGCTCGCCGGCGGCGAGCACCTCAGCATGAGGGAGGGGTGGTCGGTCCTGAGGTCCGGATCGCGACCCGGACCTCGATGTCAGGTTTAGGAGGAGGCGCTCACGCGCCGCCGCACTTGCCCGTCTTGGTGTTGAAGTTGCCGCACTTCTTGCCGACCCAATCGGCTTCGAGGTCCTTCGAGCCCTCGAGCTCCTTGGACCAGGCGTCGCCCGCCACGAGGCCGTTCGTCTTCCACACCACGTCGAACTGGCCGTCGGCCTTGATCTCGCCGATGAAGACCGGCTTCGTGATGTGGTGGTTCGGCAGCATCTTGGAGACGCCGCCCGTCAGGTTCGGGGCCTCGATGCCGGGCAGCGCGTCGATGACCTTGTCCGGATCCGTCGAGCCGACCTTCTCGACAGCCTTGACCCACATGGCGAAGCCGATGACGTGGGCCTCCATCGGGTCGTTGGTGACGGCCTTCGGGTTCTTCTTGTAGGCCTGCCACTTCTTGATGAAGTCGTCGTTCGCCGGCGTCTTGATCGACTCGAAGTAGTTCCAGGCGGCGAGGTGGCCGAGCAGCGGCTTCGTGTCGATGCCGGCCAGCTCCTCCTCGCCGACCGAGAAGGCGACGACCGGGATGTCGGTGGCCTTCACGCCCTGGTTGCCGAGCTCCTTGTAGAACGGCACGTTGGCATCGCCGTTGATGGTCGAGACCACGGCCGTCTTCTTGCCTGCCGAGCCGAACTTCTTGATGTCCGCCACGATCGTCTGCCAGTCGGAATGCCCGAACGGCGTGTAGTTGATCATGATGTCCTCTGCCTTGACGCCCTTCGCCTTGAGATACGCCTCGAGGATCTTGTTCGTCGTGCGCGGGTAGACGTAGTCGGTGCCGGCCAGGACCCAGCGCTGCACCTTCTCGTCCTTCATCAGGTAGTCGACCGCCGGGATCGCCTGCTGGTTCGGCGCGGCGCCCGTGTAGAACACGTTCTTCTCGCTCTCCTCGCCCTCGTACTGGACGGGGTAGAACAGGATGTTGTTCAGTTCCTTGAACACGGGCAGCACCGACTTGCGGGACACGGAAGTCCAGCAGCCGAACACGGCCGCGACCTTGTTCTGCGAGATCAGCTCGCGGGCCTTCTCGGCGAAGAGCGGCCAGTTGGAGGCCGGGTCGACCACGACCGCCTCGAGCTTCTTGCCCAGGACGCCGCCCTTCTTGTTCTGCTCGTCGATGAGGAACAGCATCGTGTCCTTCAGCGTCGTCTCGGAGATCGCCATCGTGCCCGACAGCGAATGGAGGATGCCGACCTTGATGGTTTCCTGAGCCAGGGCCGCGGAGGCCCCCAGCGTCATCGCGGCGGCTGCAAGCGCGCCGACGGCCCCACGTCGCGTGAACGTCATGTCGGATGCCTCTGCGTTTGGGAGGTTTGGCTGACCCCGCAGCCCGGGGCGCCGGGCGCAAGCCGTGTGCCATCTCAGACGCGCGCTCCGACGCCCGCCCCGCGGTCCGGTTTGACGCGGAAGGTGACTCGCGCTGCCTATTTTGTGGGCTGCCCGCCCAACGATCGGCGGGAGGAAGGCGGCATCAGGCGTGGCGGCTGGGTGTCGTCGGGCTTGCATCGGGCGCGGTTTCTTGCCCCCATCGCCCCGCGGCGGAGAGCCGAACCGGAGCGGCGGCGCGTATGAAGGCGCTCTTCATCGGCCAAGCCTATATCGACGTGACCTTCGTCACGGACGCGATCCCGACCGGCGACGACAAGACGGTGGCGGACGATTACGCGATCGCCTTCGGCGGCAACGCCGTGACGGCGGCGTTCTGCTGCGCCAAGCTCGGGGTGACGCCGGACCTCCTGGCCTCGGTGGCGGACGATTGGCTCGGCCGGATGTTCGTCGACATGGCGGCCCGCTACGGCATCTCCGTGCACCACCGGAAGGTGCGCGAGAGCTCGCTCTCCTTCATCATGCCGCGTGGCGGGAAGCGCGCCATCGTGCGCTGCCGCGACGACAACTACCTCCATCCCGTGCCGCCGCTGAACCTCGACGGCGCCCGGGGGCTCCATCTCGACGGGCACCAGCCCGACGCCGCCATCCATTACGCCAAGGTCTTCCGGGACGCGGGGGTGCTGACCTCCCTCGACGGCGGTGGCCTCCGGTCCAACACCCACGACCTCCTGGGCTTGATCGACGTGGCCGTGGTGGCGGAGCGGCTGTGCGAGCAGATGGCGCTCGATCCCGCCGGCATGCTGGACTACCTCCAGTCCCGCGGCTGCCGGATCGGCGCGGTCACGCAGGGCGCGGACGGGATGGTCTGGTTCGACGAGGCCGGCGAGCGCCGCCACCTCCCGGCCCTGGCCGTGCCGCCCGAGCGCGTGGTCGACACGAACGGGGCCGGCGACATCTTCCACGGCGCCTACATGTTCTCGGCGCTGGCCCGGCCCGACATGCCCTGGCTCGACCACTTCACCTTCGCCCGTGCCGCCTCCGCGCATGCCGTGCAGCATCTCGGCAACGAGGCGAGCCTCCCCGACCTCCGCGACATCGACAGGACGGTCGCGACCTGGGGGGAGAGGCGGGGGTGAGCGCAGTGGAACAGGCTGGCCACGACGGTCTTGCCGAGGTCGGGCGCTCGCCACTTAGCGGACGACGCTCGTCGTGGTATGGTGCCTTGCCCGGGGTTGGGAGGACGATATGGCCAGCGTGTTCGAAGTCCTGGGCCAGAGCGGGCGCATCCCGCTCGACGAACTGGTCCTCCGAAGTTCCGAATCGGCGGATTCGATCGTCAAGAGACTGCACGAGCTCAGGGATCAAGGCTTGGTCCGGCTCGATGGGGCCATCCCGTCTTCAGGCGACGGCCTTGACGGCTCCAGCGACACGGTCGTGGAACTGACCCGCACGGGGGTGAGACAGGTCGTCGAGGGACGTTGATGTCCGGCATGCCCGGATGGATCACTGACCTGGTCTGCTTCGGGATCGCCTTCCTGATAGCCATCGTTGCGATCTACGTGGATTGCTACCAGATCGTCCGCAAGATCATCTGGAGCGTTCCGAGACAGTTCTACACGTCTCCGGCGATTCTGCTGCTTGCCGCCTGTGGCGGCCTGATAGCGGGGATTTGCTACCTTTTCGCCGATCCGCGAGGGGACGGCTACGTGTCCAAGCTTCTGACGCTCAGCATCGAGAACCCGTATCTCCGGGCCGCCAATGTCGGCGTGCTGGTCCTCGTCCTGATACGCAGCCGATTGTTTCAGCTTCAAGGAGCGGATTTCGGCGGGGAGTTCTTCTATAGCGAAGCTCGCGTCCGAGCCGTCGCCGCCGTGATCCTGAGCTGGGCGCAGTACCGGGAGACGTTCCTGTCGCGCAACATCCAGAGCACGTTCGCCGTGCCCGATTACGCGGAGAAGGTGCTCGACCGCATAGCCTTCGTCATGAAGGGTGCCGACGACGATCACCGCCGGAGCGTGGAAAGCCAGATCGGGGAGATCAGACGAGACGCCCCGACCACGCCGCGGAACGCGGGCGATCGGGTCTGGCAGACCTACCATCGGACGGTGACGAGCCTCGCCCTGACGAATTGCGGGGCCGCAGCCCTCAAGGATCTCGGCGTGACATGAAATCGCGGGATGTCGCTCGAGTGGCAGGAACCCTCCGGCGGCCGTCTGCGGCCAAGGGCCGTTCGGTACGGGCGATCCGGTGACGTCATGATGGAGCCGATCCCCTTTACCCTCCACGTCCCGGACGCCGCGATCGCCGATCTCCGCGAGCGGCTCGCCCGCACGCGCTTCGCCGACAACGCGCCCGGGGCGCCATGGGCCTACGGCACCCATGCGGGCTGGCTCGCCGACACCCTCGCCTATTGGCGCGACGGCTTCGACTGGCGGGCGCAGGAAGCGGCGCTGAACGCCCTGCCGAACCACCGGGTCGCGATCGGCGGGATCGACCTCCACTTCATCCATGCGCCCGGAAACGGGCCGGACCCGATGCCGCTCCTGATCTCGCATGGCTGGCCGGGCTCCGTGTTCGAATTCCTGGACATCATCCCGCGCCTCACCGATCCGGCCGCGTTCGGGGGCGACCCGGCGGATGCGTTCACGGTGGTGGCGCCCTCGCTGCCCGGCTACGGGCTGTCCTTCTCGCCCGGCCAGGAGCGGTTCGGCATCCTCGCGGTCGCCGACATATTCGCGGAGCTGATGTCGGGGCTCGGCTACGAGCGCTTCCTTGCGCAGGGCGGCGATTGGGGCGCCTCGGTCACGACAAGGCTCGGCTACCGCCATGCCGACCGCCTCTTCGGCATTCATCTCAACATGCTGCCGGTCGGGCGCGATCCGAAGGACCTCGCCACCTCGTCCGTTGCCGACAAGGCCTACGCGGCCGAGCTCGCCGCCTTTCTCAAGGACGAGACCGGCTACCAGCAGGTCCAGGGCACGAAGCCCGACACGCTCGCCATGGCGCTGACCGACTCGCCCGCCGGCCTCGCCGCCTGGATCGGGGAGAAGTTCCACGCCTGGTCGGATTGCGACGGCGACCCATGGTCGGCGATCGCGCGCGATCGGGGCCTCGCGAACATCGCGCTCTACTGGTTCACGGGCGCGATCGGCTCGTCCTTCTGGCCGTACTACACCCGGCTCCATGGCGAGCGGCCCGTCCCGCCGGACGGCACCGTCGGCGTTCCGACCGGCTATGCCGAATTCCCGCGCGAGATCCTGCACCCGCCCCGCACGCTCGCCGAGCGCACCTTCACCGACATCCGGCGCTGGACCCGGATGGAGAAGGGCGGCCATTTCGCCGCGCTCGAACAGCCCGCGGCGCTCGCCCGCGAGATCACGGCCTTCCGGCGCACTCTCTAGGGCAGACACGCTTCGAGGGCTGGTAGCGCCTGACAACCCGACGATGATCGATGGGTCCTGGCCGGGCTTGCATATTAGATAAGTATCTGCTTATTTGACGTTATGACGTCGCCCGACCTCTTTCGCGCCCTGGCCGACCCGACCCGCCGGGCCGTGTTCGAGCGGCTCGTCGCGGGGGAGCTCAGCGTGTCCGACCTCACGGCGGGCTTCTCCGTCTCCCAACCGGCGATCTCGCAGCATCTCGCCCTGTTGCGCGACGCCGGCCTCGTCGAGGAGCGGCGCGAGGGCCGGCGTGCCTTCTACCGGGCGAAGGCGGATGGCCTCGCGCCGCTCGCCTCCTGGCTCGACCGGTACCGCACCTTCTGGCCGGACCGGGTCGAGCGGCTGAAAGACGTTCTGGCGAGGATGGACCAATGAGCATGACCGATGGGCCCAGCCGGTCCGCCGTCGAGGGCGAACTCGTGACGGAGGCGATCCTGGACGCGGCGCAGGCCAAGGTCTGGCGCGCGCTGACGGAGCCCGAGATCGTCGCGGATTGGCTCGGCTCGGCCGGGTTCGAGGCGCGGGCCATGCCGCGCTTCGCGATCCCGCCCGAGGCGGATCGGCCCGCGATCGATTGCGAGATCCTGACGGCGGATCCGCCCGATCGCCTCAGCTACGCGTGGCGCGAGGATGCCGGCCAGGACAGCGTCGTGACGTTCGAGCTCTCGCCCGCGGGACCCGACAGGACGCGCCTGCGCATCGGGCATCGGGGCGTCGAGCCGGCCTCGCGCCTACGGCCCCTGGCCACCCCCCGGCCGGTCTCGCACATGGCGACACGGTATGCCCACGCCGCCCCGATGCGCCTCGCCGCCTGACCTGCCGCCGCCGCCCGGCTGACGGCGCCAGCCCGGCGGCCTTCCTCACAAACTGGACCGCCCGCCCGTGCGATCACGCGGCGGAACGGGCCGGTGCGTGTCCTCTCCCCGGAGCAGCAGCGACCATGATCCCGATCCGAGCCCACGCCCTCGTGCCGATGGTGGTCGAGCAATCCAGCCGAGGCGAGCGCTCCTTCGACATCTTCTCGCGCCTCCTGCGCGAGCGTATCGTCTTCCTCACGGGGCAGGTGGACGACGCCTCGGCTTCGCTGGTCGTGGCGCAGCTCCTCTTCCTGGCGGCCGAGAACCCCACGA
>CALMTJ010000483.1:284-2498 GCA_937872715.1 uncultured Methylobacteriaceae bacterium | reverse complement strand
ACGGGGCTGCCCGGGGCGCAAGCGGTCCAACGGCCGCAGGGGGCGCCAAACCGGGCAGCGATGGTGGTGCTTTCCGGCCGATGACTTAAAGGGCGCGGTGATGAGCGGGCTTGATCCAGGGCGGGACGACAGGCCGGGCGGGGCGCTCGGCCGGCTGAGTGCCGCCTTGGGGGAGGCGGCCCGGAGGAGGTCGATGCCGCCGGTCGAGCGCTGGAATCCGCCGTTCTGCGGCGACATCGACATGCGGATCGACGGCGAGGGCAATTGGTCCTACATGGGCTCGCCGATCGGCCGCCCGGCGCTGGTCAAGCTGTTCGCCTCCGTCCTGCGCAAGGACCCGGACCGCTACGTGCTGGTCACGCCGGTCGAGCGGGTCGGCATCGCGGTAGCCGACGTGCCCTTCCTGGCGGTCGAGATGGCCGTCGACGGCGAGGGAGAGACCCGCAAGCTCGCCTTCCGGACCAATGTCGACGACCTGGTCGAGGTCGGGCCGGACCACCCGCTCCGCTTCGATCTCGACGAGGCCGGCGGGCTCAGGCCCTACCTCCTGGTCCGGGGCGGGTTGTGGGCGCGGCTGACCCGGGCGCTCACCTACGACCTCGTGGAGCTCGGGGAGGAGCGCCCGGACGGCGAAGGGTCCGAGGGCTTCGGGATCTTCGCGGCCGGCACCTTCTACCCGATGCCGCGCGGCGTGGCCGTTTGAGCGCCGCGCTCCGGCCCGCCCCGTCGCCCATGCCGCTGCGCGAGCGTGCAGCGGGCCGGCTGCGGACCGATCCGCCGAGCTTCCTCGACCCGCGCTCCGACCTGAAGGGCGACCACAGCCTCGATCCGGGCCTCCGGCCCCTCCTGCCGGCAGGCGAGCCCCGGCTCGCGGCCGTGCTGGTGCCGGTGGTCGAGCGCCCGACGGGCTCGGGCGTCATCCTGACGGAACGGGCGGCCGGATTGCGCAACCATTCCGGCCAGATCGCCTTTCCGGGAGGACGGGTCGATCCGGGCGACGGGACCCCGGTCGCCGCCGCGCTCCGCGAGGCCGAGGAGGAGATCGGGCTCGACCGCCGCCATGTCGAGCCGCTCGGCTACCTCGACGCCTACCTGTCAGGGACGAACTACTTCGTTCTCCCGGTCCTGGGGATCGTGTCGCCGGCCTTCGACGTCCGGCCGAACCCGGACGAGGTCGCGGACGTGTTCGAGGTGCCGCTCGACTTTCTGATGGACGAGGGCAACCACGAGCTCCACGCGCGCGAGTGGCGCGGCGGCGTGCGGCAATACTACGCCATGCCGTATGGCGGGCGTTACATCTGGGGCGTCACGGCCGGCATCCTCCGTAACCTCTTCGAGAGGGTCTGGGCGCCATGATCCGGGCCGCCGCCGAGATCCTGCTGATCTTCCTCGTCCCGTTCGCGGCCTTCGCGGCGACGCTGCTGCTGCTCAGGCGCGACGTGCTGCACATCCAGTCCTGGTCCGGTCCCGCGGTCTGGCTCGCCGGGGCCGGGCTCGTCCTCGTGCTCGCGAGCTTCGTCTACGAGGGCGCGATCGCGCCGCGTCCGCTCACCGGCTTCGAGCCGACCCACATGGAGGACGGCCGCGTGGTCCCCGGCCGGTTCCGATGAATGTGGCGCTCGACCGTGACGCGGTCCGGGCGCTCCTCGACCGGCCGGACCTGGCTCCCGTGCTGGCCGCCCTCGACGGCGACGGCGAGGAGACCCGGATCGTCGGCGGCGCGGTCCGGGACGCCCTCCTCGGCCGGCCCGTCACCGAGATCGACCTCGCCACCACGGCGCCACCGCAAGCCGTCGCGGCACGGGCGCGGGCGGCCGGCCTGAAGGCCGTCCCGACCGGGATCGCGCACGGGACGGTCACGGTGGTGGCGGCGGGCGCGCCGTTCGAGGTGACGACGCTGCGGGAGGATGTCGAGACCGACGGACGGCACGCCACCGTCCGGTTCGGCCGCGACTTCGCGGCCGACGCGATCCGCCGCGACTTCACCATCAACGCCCTGTCCGTCTCCCGCGCGGGCGCCGTCGCTGATTATACGGGCGGGCTGGAGGACCTCGCGGCCGGCCGCGTGCGCTTCATCGCCACGGCGCGGGAGCGCATCCGGGAGGATTACCTTCGCATCCTGCGCTTCTTCCGGTTCAGCGCCGATTACGCGGCCGGTCCGCTCGACCCGGAGGGGCTCGCGGCCGCCGTCGCAGAGCGGGACGGGCTGGGCAG
>CALMTJ010000483.1:0-274 GCA_937872715.1 uncultured Methylobacteriaceae bacterium | reverse complement strand
CCTCGTGCTCTCCGAGACGGGGCTGCTCGGCAGGCTGACGGGCGGGATCGCCGAGCACGGCCGCTTCGTCCGCGCGTCCGGGCAGGACGCGACCGGCCGGCTCGCCGCCCTGCTCGTGCGGACGCGGGAGGATGCCGACCGCCTGCGCGAGCGCCTGCGCCTGTCGAACGGCCAGCACCGCCGGCTCCTCGCCCGGGCCGAACTCCTGGAGGAGCTGCCTTCGGCGCCCGCGCCCGCCGGACGTGCCGCCCTCAGGCGTTGGGCGGCCTCCGCC
>CALMTJ010000482.1 GCA_937872715.1 uncultured Methylobacteriaceae bacterium | reverse complement strand
CTGCATCGCCGGGGCGGTGCTGGCCTTCGCCAAGGCGATGGGCGAGTTCGGCGCCACCATCACCTTCGTGTCGAACATCCCGGGCGAGACGCAGACCCTGCCCTCGGCCATCTACACCTTCACCCAGGTCCCGGGCGGCGATGCCGGCGCGACGCGGCTGACGCTCGTCTCGATCGCGGTCTCCGTGCTGGCGCTCGTCCTGTCGGAGGCCCTGGCGCGCGGCGTGTCGCGGCGGCTCGCCGCGTGACGGGCACGCTCCTCGTCGAGGCCGAGCATCGGCAGGGAACGTTCGAGCTCTCCGCGTCCTTCGAGGCGCCGGCCGGGGTCACGGCCCTGTTCGGCCGTTCGGGCTCCGGCAAGACGACGCTCGTCGACATCGTGGCCGGGCTCGCCCGGCCGAGGCGAGGGCGGGTCGAGGTCGGGGGCGCCACTCTCCTCGACACCGGGCGCGGGGTCGACCTGCCCCGCCACCGCCGCCGGATCGGCTACGTCTTCCAGGACGCGCGGCTCTTCCCCCATCTCAGCGTCCGGCAGAACCTCCTGTTCGGCCGCTGGTTCGCGCCAAGGCGCGAGGACGGCCCCGGGCTCCCGGCCGTCGCGGACCTCCTCGGCATCGGCCACCTCCTCGCGCGGAGGCCGGCCGGGCTCTCCGGCGGCGAACGCCAGCGTGTCGCGATCGGCCGCGCGTTGCTGGCGAAGCCCCGCCTCCTCCTCATGGACGAGCCGCTCGCGGCTTTGGACGACGAGCGGAAGGCCGAGATCCTGCCCTTCATCGAGCGGCTGCGCGACGAGGCCCGCGTGCCGATCCTCTACGTGTCGCATTCCGTGGCCGAGGTGGCGCGGCTCGCGGATACCCTGGTCGTACTGGAAGCCGGGCGGCTCGCGGCGTCCGGCCCGCTCGACGAGGTGCTCGGCCGGCTCGACGTCCCGGCGCTCGCCGGGGCGCGGGAGGCGGGGTCCGTGCTGCGCGCGACGGTCCGGTCCCACGAGGCCGACTTCGCCCTGACCGTGTTGGCGACGGCCGCCGGAGAGCTGCGCGTCCCCCGGATCGACCGGCCGGTCGGGACGCGGCTCCGCGTGCAGGTCCCGGCCCGCGACGTCGTGCTCGCATCGCGGATGCCGATCGGCGTCAGCGCCCTCAACGTCCTGCCCGGCACCGTGATCGAGCTCGGCGGGACGGGCCCGACGGACGGGACCGGGATCGACGTCCGGATCCGCTGCGGGAACGCCACCATCCTGGCCCGGGTCACGCGGCTCTCAGCGAGGCTTCTCGGCCTCGCGCCCGGCATGCCGGTCCACGCCATGGTGAAGAGCGTGGCGCTCGGCCGGTAAGGGCGGCCGAGGGCCGTCTTCCGCCCCATCGTCGGCGGGCATTCGCGCGGAGCCGCTAATGCGCTAAGCGGTCGCGAGCGAGAGCGCCCATGCCCCACATCATCGTCGAGTATTCCGCCAATCTCGAGGATCTCGTCCCGCCGAGGCGCCTGGTCGACGCGATCCACCAGGCCGCACTCGCCACGGGCGTGTTCCCGATCGGCGGGCTCCGCACCCGGGCGGAGCGGCGGGACGTCTACGCGGTCGCGGACGGCGATCCGGAGAACGGCTTCGTGGCGATCGTCGCCCGGATCGGAGAAGGCCGGGACGCCGAGACCCGCAAGCGCGTCGCGGCCGATTTGATGCGGGTGCTCGAACGGGAGACCGCCGAGGCGTTTCGGGCGCGCGGCCGCGGCCTCACGGGCGAGGTGGCGGAGATCGACGGCACCGCCTCGCTCAGGACGAACAACCTCCACGAGAGGATGGCGTAGCGGGAGGACGCGGCATGAACCAGCCCATGGACCCGAAGCTCACGGCGAACCTGACCGGCGCGCGCCGCTTCATGTCGCGCTTCACGGAGGCCACGGTCCCGCACTGGATCGCGGGCGAGGCGTCCCTGTCGGCGACCGGCGAGACGTTCGAGACGCTCGACCCCGCCTCCAACGAGCGCCAATGCACGGTCGCGGCCGGGGGCGCGCCCGAGATCGACCGCGCGGCCCGGGCGGCCGCGGAGGCGTTCAAGGTCTGGCGCGTCGTGCCGGGCGCGAAGCGTCGGGCGGTCCTGCACGCGGTCGCTGACGCGATCGTTGCGCGGGCGGACGAGATCGCGCTCGTCGAGAGCTCGGATACCGGCCAGCCGATCCGCTACATGTCCAAGGCCGCGCTCCGGGGCGCGGAGAACTTCCGCTTCTACGCCGACCGTGCGCCGGAGGCGGGCAACGGCCTCTCGCTGCCCGACCAGGACCACATCAACTACACGATCCGCCAGCCGATCGGCCCCGTGGGCGTCATCACGCCCTGGAACACGCCGTTCATGCTGGCGACCTGGAAGATCGCGCCCGCGCTCGCGGCCGGCTGCACGGTCGTCCACAAGCCTGCCGAATGGTCGCCGCTCTCGGCCGTCATCCTGACGGAGATCATGGACGGCGTGTTCCGAGAGCACGGTCTGCCCGCCGGCATCGTCAACCTCGTGCACGGCCTCGGCGAGAGCGCCGGCAAGGCCTTGACCGAGCACCCGGCCATCAAGGCCGTGGCCTTCGTCGGCGAGACGACGACCGGCTCGCACATCATGCGGCAGGGCGCCGACACGCTGAAGCGCGTGCATTTCGAGCTCGGGGGGAAGAACCCGGTGGTCGTGTTCGAGGACGCCGACCTCGACCGGGCGCTCGATGCCGTCCTGTTCATGATCTACTCGCTGAACGGCGAGCGCTGCACCTCGTCGTCGCGCGCGCTCGTGCAACGCTCGATCTATGGCGAGTTCTCGAAGAAGGCGGCCGAGCGCGTGCGCCGGATCAAGGTCGGCCATCCGCTGGACCCGAACACGGAGCTCGGCCCGCTGATCCATCCGCGCCACGCCGCGAAGGTCCTCTCGTACCCGGACCTCGCCCGGCAGGAGGGCGCGACGGTCGCGACCGGCGGCGGCCGCGCCATGGAGGGCGCCGGGAACTACGTGGAGCCGACCCTGTACGCGGACGCGACGGCCGCCATGCGGATCGCCCAGGAGGAAATCTTCGGGCCCGTCCTCACGATGATCCCGTTCGACGACGAGGCGGAGGCGATCCGGGTCGCGAACGACGTCCGCTACGGCCTCGCGGGCTACATCTGGACGGGCGACGTC
>CALMTJ010000481.1:1785-3264 GCA_937872715.1 uncultured Methylobacteriaceae bacterium | reverse complement strand
CTTCCGCGCCGCTCGACCCTCCCCGCAAGGGGGAGGACAGGCGCGCGCCCATGACCTCCGACCGCCTCCTCGGCCGCACGGGCGCGATCTTCCTCCTGATCGTGCTCGCCGTCTCGCTGCTCGTGCCGCTGTCGAACCTCCTGCTGCCGGCCGGCTCGCCCGTCCGCGTGCCCGATTACCTGATGCCGCTCCTCGGGAAGTATCTCTGCTACGGGCTCCTGGCGCTCTCCGTCGATCTCGTCTGGGGCTATGCCGGCATCCTGTCCCTCGGCCACGGCGCCTTCTTCGCGCTCGGCGGCTACGCGATGGGCATGTACCTGATGCGGCAGATCGGGACCCGCGGGGTCTACGGAAACCCGGTCCTGCCCGACTTCATGGTGTTCCTGAACTACCGGGAGCTGCCGTGGTTCTGGAACGGCTTCGACCATTTCCCCGTCGCCGCCCTGACCGTGCTCCTCGCGCCCGGGCTGCTCGCCTTCGTGTTCGGCTGGTTCGCGTTCCGGTCGCGCGTCACGGGCGTGTACCTGTCGATCATCACCCAGGCGATGACCTACGCGCTGCTTCTCGCCTTCTTCCGCAACGACATGGGGTTCGGCGGCAATAACGGCCTCACCGATTTCAAGGACATTCTCGGCTTCCCGGTCCAGGCGCAGGCGACGCGGGCGGCGCTCTTCGCGCTGTCCGGGCTGGCGCTCGCCGGCGGGTTCCTCGTCTGCCGAGGGATCGTGACGTCGAAGCTCGGCAAGGTGCTGGTCGCGATCCGGGACGCGGAGAGCCGGACCAGGTTCATCGGCTACCGGGTCGAGAACTACAAGCTGTTCGTCTGGACGGTCTCGGCCATGCTGGCCGGGATCGCGGGCGCGCTCTACGTCCCGCAGGTCGGCATCATCAACCCGTCCGAATTCGCGCCCGCGAATTCCATCGAGAACGTGATCTGGGTGGCGGTCGGCGGGCGCGGCACGCTCGCGGGCGCCGCGTTCGGCGCCGTCGTCGTGAATGCCGGCAAGACGTGGTTCACCGGGATCTTCCCCGAAATGTGGCTGTTCGCGCTGGGGCTGCTCTTCGTGCTGGTCACGCTGTTCCTGCCGAAGGGCATCCTCGGCACCTTCACGGAATGGCGGACCGGCCGGCGCCGTCCGCCCGTCCGGGAGCAAGAGGACGAGGACGGCGTCACCCGCCCGGTCGACCGCGACGGCGTCGCGCAGGCGGCGGAGTAGGGCCGTGCAGACCACCACCACGCCGGCCCTCCTCTACCTAGACGCGGTTTCCGTCGTGTTCGACGGCTTCCGGGCGCTGAACAACCTGTCGCTCACGGTGCTGCCCACCGAGATGCGGGCCATCATCGGGCCGAACGGCGCCGGCAAGACCACCATGATGGACGTCATCACCGGCAAGACCCGGCCGACGGCCGGCCAAGCGACGTTCGGGGGAGGCCGGCACGACCTCACACGGCTGGACGAGGCGTCGATCGCGGCCCTC
>CALMTJ010000481.1:1173-1775 GCA_937872715.1 uncultured Methylobacteriaceae bacterium | reverse complement strand
GCATCGGCCGCAAGTTCCAGACGCCGACCGTCTTCGAGATGCACAGCGTCGAGGACAACCTGCGGCTCGCGCTGAAGGCCGACCGCCGCGCCTTCCCGACGCTCTTCGCCCGCAAGAGCCGGCCAGAGCGGGAGCGGATCGAGCAGCTGCTGGAGCGCGTGCGGCTGAAGGATCAGCGCGCCCGCAAGGCGGCCGAGCTCTCCCACGGGCAGAAGCAATGGCTAGAGATCGGCATGCTGCTGGCCCAGGAGCCGAAGCTCCTCCTCGTCGACGAGCCCGCGGCCGGGATGACCGACCAGGAGACGGCCGACACGGCCGACCTCCTGCGCGAGATCGCCCGGACCGCCGCCGTCGTCGTGGTCGAGCACGACATGGTGTTCGTCCGCGACCTCGGCGTGAAGGTCACCTGCCTGCACGAGGGCTCGGTCCTCGCCGAAGGCTCGCTCGACCAGGTCAGCGCCAACGAGCGCGTGATCGAAGTGTATCTCGGGCGATGAAGGACATGAACCGCGGCGCGAGATCCCTCCCCCTTGCGGGGAGGGCCGACTCACGCCGAAGGAGAGCGCCCGGGTGGGGGTCACGCACGAACGCGCACCACCGTC
>CALMTJ010000481.1:0-1163 GCA_937872715.1 uncultured Methylobacteriaceae bacterium | reverse complement strand
CCCCCGCCGCGGCGCGCCACCCCGGAACGCCCACCCCCCGCCCGCCCGCCGCGCCCCGCCCCCCACCCCGGCCGGCGCCGCCCGCCGCTCGGCCCTCCCCGCAAGGGGGAGGGCAGGAGCCGCCCCATGCTGAACGTCCAGGACGTCACCCTGTTCTACGGCGCCGCGCAGGCGCTGCGCGGCGTTTCCCTGGAGGCGAAGCCGGGCGAGGTCACCTGCGTGCTCGGCCGCAACGGCGTCGGCAAGTCCTCGCTCATGCGGGCGATCGTCGGCCACCGGCCGATCGCGGGCGGCTCCATCACCTTCGGGGGACGCGAGATCTCCCGGATGAAGCCCTACGATCGGGCGCGCGGCGGCATCGCCTACGTGCCGCAGGGCCGCGAGATCTTCCCGCTCCTGTCCGTCCGGGAGAACCTCGAGACCGGCTACGCGCCCGTGCGCCGCGGCGACCGCTTCGTTCCGGACGAGGTGTTCGAGATCTTCCCCGTGCTGAAATCGATGATGGGCCGCCGCGGCGGCGACCTGTCGGGCGGGCAGCAGCAGCAGCTCGCCATCGGCCGCGCGCTGACCACCCGGCCGAAGCTCCTCGTTCTCGACGAGCCGACAGAGGGCATCCAGCCCTCCATCATCAAGGATATCGGCCGCGCCATCACCTTCCTGCGCGGGCGCGGCGACATGGCGATCCTGCTGGTGGAGCAGTATTTCGAGTTCGCCCGCGAGCTCGCGGACCGCTTCATCGTGATGGAAAGGGGCGAGTTGGTCGCCTCGGGCGGCAAGGCCGAGCTCGCCGGCAACGCGATTCGCGACCGCATGGCGATCTGAGCGCTGTTATCCTGCCGGCAGCCTGATCCGGTCCGCCAGCCTCGGATCGGCCATCGCCGCGAAGGCTCCGTTGCGGTAGCCGTTCCCGGCGCGTCCGTAGGTGAGCGGCTTGCCGTCCGGCCCGATCACGAGCCCGCCGGCCGCGGTGAGGATGTGGTCGCCGGCCGCCGTGTCCCATTCCATCGTGGGCCCGCACCGGACGTAGAGATCCGCCTCGCCGGAGGCGATCAGCCCGAACTTGACGGCCGAGGAGGCCGTGCGCCGCTCCGCGACGGGCAGGGCCGCCAGGCAGGCCTCCGTCGCGTCGTCGCCGTGGCGTCGGCTGACGAGCGCCACGAGGC
>CALMTJ010000480.1 GCA_937872715.1 uncultured Methylobacteriaceae bacterium | reverse complement strand
CGGCGGCTGGCGGGACGCGACCGGGCGGGCCGGCGACGTCGGCGCCTGTGCCGCAGGCTGAGGCCGCGAGGTCGAGGCGGCAGGGGCCGGGATCGCCCGCGCCGCCTCTCCCGCGAGGGTGTCGATCCCGCGGAACGGATGGGTCGCGATCAGCGACAGCTCGTTCAGCGTGCGGATCTGCTCGGCCACCGCGTTCCGGATCTCGGCTGCAGCCTCCTGCGTCGCCCGCGGCAGGTCGCCGACGCCGCGGGACAGCTCCTCCCGGGCGCGGTCGAGCTCCGTGCCGATCGCCTCCGTGATGCCGCGGAGATCGCCCGCGGCCGTCCGGAACCTGGCGAGGGCGTCGCCGATCCGGCTCTCCATCTCGGCCGACACCTCGCCATAGGACGCCCGCCGGGACGCGGCGGTGCGCTCGCTCTCCGCGTCCGACTGCTCGCGGATGCGGGCGAAATGTCCGTCGATGGCGTCCGTGGCGGTCGCGATGCCGGCGACCAGCGCGGAGCCGACATCGCGCGCCTTGGCATCGGCGCTGGCCAGCGCCTCGTCGACCGCCTTGCCGAATGTGCCGTTGTTGCTGGAGAGCTCGGCCGAGCTCTCCTTGATGCGGGCGATCAACCCGTCGAGCGCGAGCCGCCGATCGGTCAGCGCCTTGGTCATCAGCGTTTCGGCGCGGCCGAAATCCCCCGTCGTCTGCGACAGGGCCGCGAGGTGCGTGCGGGTGGTCACGGTCAACTCGCGTCCGCGTTCGTCGAGGGCCGTGACGAGGTTCGCCACGTCCTTCAGCGCCGCGTCGGAGACGTTCTTCAGGTCGCCGACCTGCGCGCCGAGCTGCGCCGAGGCGCGGGCCGTGTCGTCCGCCGCGCCCGCCAGCACGCCGCGGAGCTGCTCGATCCGGGCGGCGAGCCCGTCCTCGACCTTGCCGAGCGTTCCGCCGGCCTCGGCCGAGACCTGCTGGAGCAGCCGGTTCGCCTCGTCCAGCCGGCCCGTGATGGCGGCGAACTCGCCGCGAAGATTGTCCTGCGTCTCGGCCAGCCCCTGCATGGCGTTGGCGGATCCCTCGTCGACGGCGCTCCGGAGCTTCTCGACCGAGCCCGTATAGAGCGTCGTCATCTCGACGAGGCGCTGCTTCAGCGCGTTGAGGATGTTGTCGCCGCGCTCGCCGAGGAGGCGGACGACGCGGTCCACGGTGCTCTCGATATCGGCATTGACCTCCGATCCGCGCTGGCCGATCGCGTCCGAGAGGGCGCGACCGCCTTCGTTGAAGAGCGTCGCCACCTCGGACGCGCGCATCTGGAGGGAGGTCAGGGCCGCCCGGCCGCGCTGGTCGAGCGCCGCCGTGAGCTCCGCGCCCCGCGTGTCGATCAGCTCGCGAAGCGCCGTGGCGCCGTTCTCCAGCGCCGTCTCCAGGGCTTCCGTCCGCTGGGCGATGCTGTCGGCGGCGGCATGGCCGCGGCGTTCGATCTCCTCCGTCAGCTCCGTCCCGCGCGTGCCGACGATGTCCCGCAGGGCGGCGGTCCTGCCGTCGAGCGCCAGGTTGAACTCGTGGGTGCGCTGGTTCAGGGCCTCGGCCGCGGCCTTGCCGCGCCGCTCGATGAGATGGGCGAGCTCGTTGCCGCGCCCGTCCACGAGCTCCCGGATGGCGGCGGTCGAATCGTCCACGAGCTTGGTGAGGTGCGTCAGCCGGCTCTCGACCGATTCGATCAGCGTCGAGCCGGTGCGCTCGATCAGCTCGGAGGCGGCGGCGCTCCCGGCATCCAGCGCGCTCGCGATCCGGGCGCCGCTCGTGTCGAGGAGGCTCGTCGCGGCCTGGCTGCGCGCCCCCAGCACGTCGACGATGGCGCGGCCGTGTCGGTCCAGCGTATCGGCGACCGTCGTGCCGCGTGCCGTGAGCAGGTCGCCGACGGCCGTCCCGCGCTCCTCCAGCATCTGGGCGACGTTGGCGCTGCGCGTCTCCAGCATGGAGGCGAGCTCGTTCGTGCGCCCGTCGAAGAGGGTGGAGATCTCCGACATCTGCTTGCCGAGGTTCACGGCGATGGAATCCGAGCGGCGCTCCAGGATGGTGGACAGGGTGGCGCTGCGCTTGTCGAGCAACTCCGCGAAGGAGGAGGTGCGGGTCTCCATGACCTGCCCGATCTCGTCGACCTTGGCGCCGACCCGCGCGACGAGCGCCGCCGAGCGGCTGTCGAGATCGCCCGCGAGCGAGGCGGAGCGCTGCGCCACGAGGTCGCCGAACCCCTCCGCATGCGTCTCGAAGGTGCGGCTCAGCTCGGTGATCTGGTTGCCGAGCGTGCCGATGATGGCCTGGCCGCGCCGGCTCACGAGCTCGGCCAGGCTGTCGCCGCCGTCCCCGACGAGCTGGCGGAAGGCATCCGTCCGGCTCTCGAAGAGGGTCGAGACGTTCCGCACGGTGTCGTCGATGACGGTGCGGGCGGCCCGGCCGCGCTCGTCGAGGAGCGCGACCAGTTCGCCGCCCCGCTCGTCCACCACCTGCCGGAACCCGTCCGTCCCCTCCTGGAGGGCGCGCGTCGCCGTGTCGAGGCGCCCGCTCACGGTCGCCGTGATCGTGTCGCCCTGGCGCTTCAGCCGTTCGAGCAACGTCGAACCCTGCTCCTCGAGAAGCTGCGCCAGCGCGTCCGTGCCCGAGCGCAGCGACAGGGTCACGGTCGCGACCCGGCCGTCCAGCGTGGACACGATCGTCTGGCCCTGCTGCGCGAGCTGCGCCACGAGGCCGGACCCGCGCTCGTCGAGGAGGCGGGTGAAAGCGGAGCTGCCGGCGTCGAAGACGCGGGCCGCTTCCCGGATCTGCGTGCTGAGCGTCGCGGTGATGCCCTGGCCGTGGCGGCCGAGCCCGTCAACCAGGCTCGCCCCGCCCTCGGCCAGGAGGCGGCTGAAATCGCCGACGCGGCTGTCCACGGCGCCCGTGATGGCGCGGCCGTGCTGCTCCAGCCGGCCGGTGATCTCGCCGCCCTGCGTGAGCAGGAGCTCGCTCAGCGTCTTCGTCCGGTCGTCGAGGAGCGCGGTCGCCTCCGCGACCTGCGTTCCCATCGTCCCGGCGATCGCCTGCCCTTGCCGGGCGACCACCTCGACGAGGCTCGTCCCGCGCTGGTCGAGGATGCGGCCGATGGAGGCCATGCGGGCATCCAGGATGCCCGACGCCGCCTCGACCTGCTCCCCGAGCCGGCCGACGGCGTTCTCTCCGGTGACCTCGATGGTCTCGGCCAGCGCGGCCCCGCGCCTCTCGATGAGGTCGGACAGCGCCGAGGAGCGCCGGTCGAGGGCGTCCGTCGCGACCGTGATCCGGCTCTCCAGCGCGCCTACGATGGCCTCCCCGCGCGACGACACGAGGCCGGCCAGCGCCGAGCCGCGCTCGTCGAACAAGGCCGTGAGGCTGCCGTGGTTGCCCGCGAGCGAGGCTTCCAGCGTCCGGACGTGGTCGCCGAGACGCGCCACCACGGCGCCAGCCGTGCGATCGATCGTTTCCGTCATCTCGCCCGTCCGGCGCGCCATCAGATCGCGCAGCTCCGCCGTGCGGCCGTCCAGCGCGCTCGCGATCGCGGTCACCTGATTGCCGAGAGTGCCGATCGCGTCCGAGCCGCGCGCCTGGATGAGGTCGGCGAGGCCGGTGCCGCGCTCCTCGACGAGCGTCGTCAGGGCGGCCGTGCGGTCGTCGAGCAGACGGCCGATCTCCGCGATCTGGTTGCCGAGCGTGCCGATGACGCCCTGGCCGCGGCTCTCGATCTCTCCCGCGAGCGCCGCGCCGCGTTCGGAGATGACGCTCGTGATGGTGGTCGTGCGGTCGTCGAGGAGCCGCGTCGCCTCCGCGAGGCGCATGCCCAGAGTGCCGATGACGCTCTGGCCGGTGCGGTCCATCGCGTCGGCGAGGCGCGCGCCCTTGTCGTCGAGCATCCCGGACAGGGCCTCCGCCTTCGCGTCGATCTGGCCCGCCACCCCGTCGATGCGGGTCCCGAGCATCCCGGCGGCGGATTGCGCGGCGGCCTCGATGCGGTCGAGTATGGTCCGGCCGGTCAGGTCGATGCCGTCGACGAGCGTCGCGCGCCGGGTGTCGATCGCGGATTTGAGCGCCGTCGACCGGGTGTCGAAGACGCGGTCCAGCTCGCCGATCTGATTGCCCAGCGTACCGATGATCTCCTGGCCGGAGCGCGCGACCGAGTTCGCCAGCGTCGAGCCGCGCTCGTCGAGGAGCGCCGCGAGCTGCGTCGTCCGCTCGTCCACCGCCCGGGTGAAATCCGCCACGCGGCCGTCGAATGTGCCGACCAGCGAACCGGTGCCCTGGTCGAGGAGCACGGACAGCTCCGCCACGCGGGCGCCGAGCGCGCCGACGATGGTCTGCCCGCGCTTCTCCAGGAGCTCGCTGATGGATGCCGCGCCGCGGTCGAACAGGGCCGCGAAATCCGTCATGCGGCCGCCGAGGCTGCCGAAGATGACCCGGCCCTTCTGATCGATCTCGGACGAGAACGCGACCGCGCGCTCGTCGATCAGCCCGGCCACGGCGCGGCCGCGCTCGTCGGCCTCCCGGACGAAGGCGTCCGAGCTCTCGGCCAGTTTGGCCGCGAGGCCGTCCGTCTTCTCCCCGACGACCTTGATGAAGCGCTCGGCGTGCCGGCCCATGGCGGTCTCGACGGCCCTGCCGCGCGCCTCCAGCGATCCGACGAGGCTGTCCGCCCCGTCGCCGAGGCGCGAATCGATGGCGCGGGTATGGCCGTCGATGGTGATGGAAAGCTCGCCCAGCCTGTCGACCACGCGCGTCTGCAGGTCGCTGACGCCGCGGTCGAGCGTCTGCCCGATCTCGCCGATGCGGGCCCCGAAGAGCTTGTCGATCTCCGCCGTGCGGCCGGACAGGATCTCCGCCGCCTCCGTGGTGCGGGACAGGACGCCTCGGCCGATGGCGTCCGCCTGCTGCTTCAGCAGTTCCTCGAGCTCGCTGCGGCGTTCCCAGACGGCGCGGGACAGCTCGCCCGTGCGGGTCTCCAGCACCTCCGCGAAACCGTTCAGCGCGGCGCCCAGCTCCGCTTTGCGGTCGGCCGTGCGCGTCTCGAGCGCCGCGACCCCGGAATCCAGCATCTCGCGGGTTTCGCGTGTGCGGTCCGCTAGCGTGTTGGCGACGGTCGCGGCATCCACGGAGATGATGAGCCGCAGCTCCTCCAGCCGGCCGGTGACGCTCTCCGCGAAGGTGCCGACCTCGCCCGACAGCCGCTCGACCAGCTTGCCGCCGCGCCCGACGATCGTGTCCTCCAGCGTCTTCAGCCGCGTGTCGAGCGCCGCCTCGACCTCGCGCCCGCCGCTCTCGGCCGTCTCCGCCAGCGAGCGGCCGGTCTTCGACAGCACGTCGATGATGCGGGCGGATTGCGAGGCGATCGCCAGCACGACGTCCTTGCCGGTGCCGGCAAGCGCCGCGTTGGTCTCCGTCGTCTGGCGCGCGAGCGCCTCCGTCATCTCCCGGCCGCGCTCGCCGAACGAGGTGCCGACGGCGCCGAGCCGCTCCGACAGCTCGCCGGAGACGCGGTCGATCACGTTCTCCAGCGTCACGGACGCGTCGCGGGCCTGGATCTCGAGCACCCGGCCGAGCCGCTCCTCGAAGCCGGACAGGTTGGTCTGGAGGTCTCCGCCCTTGACACGCACCGTCTCGTCGATCTGCCGGCCGACCGTCTCCAGCCGCGCCGCGAGCGTGTCCGCCCGCTCGGCGAGGTCGGCCGTGCCGGCGCTGACCACCCCGGCCAGCCTGTCGCGCACCTCGTCGCCGGCCTTGGTGAAGGTACCGGCGAGTTCCGCCCCGGCCGCCGACAGCCGCGCCTGGGCCTCCTCGGCCCGGGTGAGGATGTCGGCCACGAGCTGCCCGCCGGAGCCTTCCAGCTCCGAGCCGAGCTCCTTCGCCCGGATGCGGAATTCCTCCGTGACCGTCGCGACGGTCGCGCCGATCTGGTCGCGGAGGCCGCCGCCCTGGCGTTCGATGAGTTCGCCCGCGTTGCGGGCCGCGTCGCCGATGGCGTGGGTCGCCTCGTCGCCCCGGAGACGGATCTCCTCCAGGAGGTTCGCGCCGAGCGTGTCGAAGCCGGACCGCGCGGCCAGGCCCTGGCTCGAGATCTCGCCGACGAGGTCGCGTCCGGACGCCGCGACGCCCTCCCGCAGCTCGGTCGCCCGGCTCGCGATCGCGTCCACCAGCCCGAAGCCCGTCCGTTCGAGCTCGACCCGCGCCTCGCCGCCCCGGACCAGGATCTCGCTCACGAGCCCCGTTCCGGTCGTGGCGAGCTCGTCCCGGAGGCGTCCGCCCCGTTCGGTGAGGACGTCGATGATGGCCGTCCCGGCGCTCTCGATGCCCTCGCGGGCCTTCGTGCTCTCGCTCGCGATTCGGTCGACGATCGAGCGCCCGGCGCCGTCCATCGTCGCCCGGAACTCGCCGCTATGCAGCGTGAGCTGGCGGAGCACCTGTTCGGAAGCCGTCGCGATGCCGTCGCGCGCCTCCGCGCCCCGCAGGATGATCTCCGAGACGAGGCCGGTGCCGGCGGCGGAGAACTCGTTCCTGAGCTCGCCGCCCCGTCCGGAGATGCTCTGGATGATCCCAGACCCGGCGGTCTCGATCGAGTCCCGGATATCCGTTCCGCGCGCGGAGATCTCGTCCGCGACGCTGTTTCCGACCTGCTGGAGGTTGCGGCGGAGCTCGTCCGAGCGGCCCTCGATCGCGGTCACGATGGTCTCGCCGGTCGCGGCGAGCTTTCCGTTCAGGTCCGTCCCGCGCTGGACGAAGGAGGAGGTGAGGGCCTCCACCGTGTTCTCGAGGGAAGTCCGGACGTCGCTGCCCTGGGAGGCGAGGGAGCCGATCACCTCCGATCCCGTCTGGGCGAGGGTGCGGGTGACGTGGGTGGCTCCCTCCTGGAGCGAGCGGGTGAGGAGCTCGCCGGTCCGCTCCAGGGCGGCCGTCACGTCCTGCGCCTTTATCTCGAGGGAGCGCGTGACGTCGTCGCCGACCGTGGACACGCCGCCCTTCACCTCCTCCGTCGTGTCCGTGAGGCGCTGCACGAGCTCCGTGCCGCGCGCGCCGAGTTCGGCCACGAGCCGCTCGCCGGCATGGCTCAGCGCCCGGGTGAGGTCGTCCGAACGCTTGTCGAGGGAGCCCGCGACGCGCTCGCCCGCGAGCTCGACCGCCTGGATCATCCGCTCGGACGCGCCATTCAAGTCGCCCGTGAGGTGCTCATGCGTCCCGGCGATGGCGCCCCGGATGCGGTCGGCATTGCTGACGACGGCCTCGCGCTGGCTGACGAGCTCGTCGACGAGCGTACGGATGCGGACCTCGTTGTCGGCATAGGCCCGCTCGAGCGTCGAGATCTCGCTCCGGACGATCGTCTCGAGCTCCCCGGCCCGGGCGAGCGCGCGTTCCAGCCCGTCGCCGACCGCCGCCACCTCGCGGCGCACGGCGCGCGAGACGTTCATGACGGCGTCCGTGGCGAAATGCTCCGGCTGCGCCAGCCTCACGGCGACCTCGCCGACGGCGCGGGCCACGAGCTTCATCTCGGCCGAGCGGACCGCCAGCATGGCGGCGACCGCCATGAGGAGAACCGGGCCGAGCGCGACGGCCGCGAGCGTGCCCTGCTGGAGGGCGGTCAGTCCGGCGAGCGCTCCCGCGAGATTGCCGCCCGCCTGCGACCAGACGAGCGCGGCCAGGCCGGCGAGCCAGAGGATAGAGGTCGAGGCCGCCACCAGGTAGGCGGAGCGAGAGGGCCTGACCTTCAGCGCCTGGAGGAAGCGGCCGACATCCTCGCGGTCGTCGTTGGCGACGGCCTTCCGGTCGGGAGACACGACCCTTGCGGCCGGGCGCGCCTCGTTCGGGGCCAGCACCACCGTCGGCTCCACGGCTCCGGGCCGCGCCCCCGAGCCGTTCTCCGCGAGCGACTGCTCCACGGCCGACATCGCCGCCTGCGTCGGGTTCGTGAGCTTGGGTTCTGCCGCCATGTGCCGTGCCGCCTCATACGCAACCCGCGGGCGCGCCTGCCCGCCCGCCTCCGTCGACGTTCCCGCCAGAACATCGACCGACAGCAGGTTAACCCGCGTTTACCATGGCTACTCTACGTTTGAGCCCCCCGGATGGGAACCCAAGAACACCTGTGCACATCCTAACAGCGTTAACGAGCTGGCAACCCCTCCCGGCAAACGATCCAGGATGGACGATTCGGCTTCCGATCCGGCGCGGGACCACCCGGACGGCGAGACCTCGCTCGCCCTCCATCATCTCCTCGGACAGACCGGCGGCGACGCCGCGTTGGCCCGCGAGCTGCTGGGCCTTCTCGCGGCTCAATGCGAGGCGCTGCTACCGGTCGCGGCCGGGGAGGGCGACCCGGCCGCGCGGGCCGACGCCGCCCACACCTTGAAGGGGAGTGCCGCCGCGCTCGGGGCGTTCCGGCTCGCCCGCGCCTGCGGCGCCGCCGAAACGGAGCTGCGCGACCGGCGTCCCGACCCCCTGGATTCCGTCGCCGCGATGGAGCGCGCGGTCGCGGCGCTTCGGCCCCGCCTCGCCTCGCTCCTGGCTGCTTGACGAGGCGCTCGCCAAAGGGGATCGCCTCTTCTAAGAGGCTCCCTCTGGAACACCCCTGAAGAGGACGGGATGCCGAAGATCACCTTCGTGGATGCCGGCGGCACGAGGCGGACCGTCGAGGCGCCGGTCGGCTGGACCGTGATGGAAGCCGCGGTGAAGAACAGCGTGCCGGGCATCGAGGCCGAATGCGGCGGCGCCTGCGCCTGCGCCACCTGCCCCGTCTACGTGGACGAGGCTTGGGTCGACAGGACCGGGACGGCCGAGCCGATGGAGACGGACATGATCGATTTCGCGGTGGACGTCCGCGAGACGTCGCGGCTCTCCTGCCAGATCAAGATCGGTCCGGACCTGGACGGGCTCGTGGTCGAGACCCCGGCCCGGCAGGGCTGACGCCGTGGCGAGGCCCGTTCTCCTCGTGACGGGCGGCAGCCGCGGCATCGGCGCCGCGATCTGCTCGCTCGCCGCGCGGGCCGGCTTCGACGTCGCCGTGAACTACCGGAGCGAGCGCGGAGCGGCCGAGGCGGTCGTCGCGGATTGCATCGCGGCCGGCGCCCGCGCGGCGGCCGTGGCGGGGGACATGGCGGTCGAGGCCGACATTCTCGCTGCCTTCGACCGGACGGTCGCGGAGCTCGGGCCCGTGACGCATGTCGTCAACAATGCCGGGATCACCGGCCGCTCCGGCCGCCTCGATGCGGCGGACGCGGACACGATCCGGACCTGCATCGACCTCAACGTGACGGGCGCCATCCTGGTGGCCCGCGAAGCGGCCCGCCGCCTCTCGACCCGCAATGGCGGGCCGGGCGGGGCGCTCGTCAACATCTCGTCCGTGGCGGCCACGATCGGCTCGCCCGGGGAATACGTCTGGTACGCCGCCTCCAAGGGCGCGATCGACGCGCTCACGCTAGGGCTCGCGAAGGAGCTCGCCACGGAGGGCGTGCGGGTCAACGCCGTGTCGCCCGGCATGGTGCGGACGGAGATCCACGACCGCTCGACCGGCGATCCGGGCCGGGTGGAGCGCATCCGGCCGACCATCCCGATGCAGCGGATCGGCGCGCCGGGCGAGATCGCCGAGGCGGTGCTGTTTCTCCTGTCCGATCGCGCGTCCTACATCACCGGCTCCAACCTCAGGGTATCCGGCGGACGCTAGGCGCCGCGTGCGACAGTGCCGGCGCGAGGATCATAAGAAAGCGACCGCCACGTCCCGGAAGGAAGGGCATGCGAGGCGGCGCGCCGCAAGGCCGCCGCGGTCACGGCCGAGCTCCTCACCTTCGCGCGGGAGCGGGGCGGCCGTTTCGTCCTCTTCGGATCGGGCTGATGCCTTCGATGCAACCGGCACACCCGTCGCTCGAAGGCGCGCTGCTCCGAATCCTGTCCATCCTGGGAGAGGCGCGTCCAACGGGCGCGCGTTGGCACGAGACCCGGTGCGCCGCTCCCGCGGTCCCCTATCCGGGGGTTCGTCCGCCCGACCTCATCGGGGATGCGGAAGAGACCCGATGCGAAGCCGTCAGGCCGCCATGGCCTTCCTCAGGTTCGCGTCGACGGCGTCAAGGAAGCCCGTGGTCGAAAGCCATGTCTGGTCGGCGCCGACCAGGAGCGCCAAGTCCTTCGTCATGGCGCCGCCCTCGACCGTGTCGACGCAGACGGTCTCGAGCGTGTCGGAGAAGCGCTTCAGCTCCTCGTTGCCATCGAGCTTGGCCCGGTGGGCGAGGCCGCGCGTCCAGGCGAAGATGGAGGCGATCGAGTTGGTCGAGGTCTCCTTGCCCTTCTGGTGCTCGCGGTAATGGCGGGTCACGGTGCCGTGGGCGGCCTCCGATTCGACGATCTGGCCGTCGGGCGTCATGAGGACGGAGGTCATGAGGCCGAGCGAGCCGAAGCCCTGCGCCACGATGTCCGACTGCACGTCGCCGTCGTAGTTCTTGCAGGCCCAGACGTAGCCGCCCGACCATTTCAGCGCCGAAGCCACCATGTCGTCGATCAGCCGGTGCTCGTAGGTGATCCCGAGGCTCTTGAACTTGGAGGCAAACTCGGCGTCGAACACCTCCTGGAAGATGTCCTTGAAGCGCCCGTCATAGGCCTTCAGGATCGTGTTCTTGGTCGAGAGGTAGACCGGGTACTTCCGGTTCAGCCCGTAATTCAGCGAGGCGCGGGCGAAGTCGCGGATCGACTCGTCGAGGTTGTACATGGACATCGCGACGCCGGCGCCCGGGAACTTGAACACCTCCCTCTCGATCACCTGGCCGTCGTCGCCCTCGAACCTGATCGTGAGCCGGCCCTTGCCCGGCACCTTGAAATCCGTGGCCCGGTACTGGTCGCCGAAGGCGTGGCGGCCGACGACGATCGGCTGCGTCCATCCGGGCACGAGCCGCGGCACGTTCCGGCAGATGATCGGCTCGCGGAAGATCACGCCGCCCAGGATGTTGCGGATGGTCCCGTTCGGGGACTTCCACATCTCCTTCAGCTTGAACTCGGCGACCCGCTGTTCGTCCGGCGTGATGGTGGCGCACTTAACGCCGACGCCGACCGCCTTGATGGCCTCCGCCGCGTCCACCGTCACCTTGTCGCCCGTGGCGTCGCGGTGCTCCACTCCGAGGTCGAAATACTGGAGATCGAGGTCGAGGTACGGGGGGATCAGCTTGTCCTTGATCAGCTGCCAGATGATGCGGGTCATCTCGTCGCCGTCGAGCTCGACGACCGGGTTCGCGACCTTGATCTTGGACATTCACGATCACCTTGCGGCTGACAGGGGCCGGCGCCCTCGCCGGC
>CALMTJ010000479.1:10559-11164 GCA_937872715.1 uncultured Methylobacteriaceae bacterium | reverse complement strand
AAGACCGGGAACCCGTAAGCGGCGACCAGGAAGCCGGACAGGCCGGACACGAGCTTGCCGGGCAGGGCGTAGAGCGACGACAGGAGCGCGTATTGCGTCGCCGCGAAGCCGATCCCGGTGAGGCCGGACATGTAGGCCATCAGCGCCGTCCCGGCGAAGGTGCCTGAGAAGTTCTCGACCGAGATCGCGACCGCGAGGCGCCACGGCAGGCTGATCTCGGCGCCGCTCCACGGAAGCGCGAAGGTGACGACGTCCGGCCCGTGAAGAGCGAGCCAGGACAGCGAGAGATGCGAGCTCGCGCCCGCCACCGCGCCGATCAGCAGCGTGCGGTAGAGGCCGAGCGTCGCGATCGACAGCCCGCCCGCGAAGGCGCCGAGCATCCCGACCCAGATGCCGTAGAGCTTGGAGACGGCCGCGATCTCCGGGAGCGTGTAGCCGACCTTGATGTAGAACGGGTTCGCCATCACGCCCGACACGAAGTCGGGCAGGCGGTAGAAGGCGACCAGCGCCAGGACCGGGAACAGGCGCGGGCCGAGCCGGCCGTGGAGGTCGGAGAAGGGGCGGGCCCCGGCCCGGCCGCGCGCGCCCCGGTGCCGGCGGGCGCG
>CALMTJ010000479.1:3799-10549 GCA_937872715.1 uncultured Methylobacteriaceae bacterium | reverse complement strand
CGGAGGGAGGCGAGGCGCCCCACCGACCTCGCGGCCGCCCTGGGCACGTAGGCGGCCGGCCAGCCGGAGCCGGCCGCGAGGAGCAGCGCGCCCGCGCCGGCCGAGATCAGCCCCAGCCGGTAGCCGAGCTGGTAGGAGGCGAGCATCAGGCCCTGCCGCTCGATCCCGGCGGATTCGATGCGCCACGCATCCACCACGATGTCCTGGGTCGCGGCCGCGAAGGCGAGCAGGAAGGCCGCGAGCCCGAGCAGCGGCAGGCTGGAGACCGGGTCGGTGAAGGCCATCGCCAGGAGGCAGAGGCCGGCCGCCGCTTGCGAGAGCACCATCCAGGCACGGCGCCGGCCGAGGAACCGCGACAGGAGAGGCGGATCCACCGCGTCCACCACGGGCGCCCACAGGAACTTCAGGCTGTAGGGAAGCAGCAGGTAGGCGAAGAGGCCGATGGCCTTGATGTCGATGTCGGCGGTCGCGAGCCGGGCCGTGAAGGTGCCGCCGACCAGGAGAAAGGGCAGCCCGCAGGAGAAGCCGAGCCCGCCCATCAGCGCGACCCGCCGGTCCGCGTAACGTCTCCATCCGCCGCCTCGTACGTCCAGCGCCATTCTCCCCACCCGGATCGCCTCCTCCGAGTCATCATAGCTGACGGGAGATTAACGGGCTTCCCGCGATCCCGGCAGACGGTCTTGCGCAGGATACACCCGCGTCGCGGGTCTCCCCGGCGAGCATCTACCCGACCGTCTTTGCGAGGAGGCGAAGCCGACGACGCAATCCAGGGGCCCGATGCACTCCCCTGGCTCGCTTCGCTCGCGATGACGGATGGAGGAGGCGCGCCGCTCAGCCGGCGGCCCGGCCGTTCTCGCCGGTGAGGCGCAAGCGCTTCCAGAACTGGCGCATCCGCGGGTAGCGCCGGTGGCGGGCCTGGGCGCCGACGCCTCCATCCTCGCGCACGAGGTAGATCTCCCGGTCGTGGTACTGCTCGAGCCCGGGCCGGTGACCGACGCTCAGCAGGGTGGCGCCGGCGAGCTCGCCCCGGAAGAACTCCATCATCCGGGACTGGCTGACCTCGTCCAGCGCAGAGGTCGCCTCGTCCATGATGACGATGTCGGGCGGGTGGACGAGGAGCCGCGCGAAGGCGAGGCGCTGCTTCTCCCCGCCCGAGAGGATCTGGTCCCAGGGTTCGGCGGCGTCCAGCCGGTCGGAGAGATGGGACAGCCCGCATGTCCGGAGCGCCTCCCGGAGCTGCTCGTCGGAGACCCGGCCCTCGTCGGGATGGGGATAGACCAGCGCGTGCCGGAGGCTGCCGAGCGGGATGTAGGGACGCTGCGGCATGAAGGTCACGTCCGAGTGCCGCGGCCGCAGGATCCTGCCCGAGCCCCACGGCCAGAGGCCCGCCATGGCGCGGATCAGGGTGGACTTGCCCGTCCCGGACTCGCCCTTGACCAGCACCTTCTCGCCACGCCTGATCGTGGTGGAGGCGCCCTCGATCATGGCGACGCCGTTCTGCTGCGTGAGCGACAGGTCCTCGATGTGGATCGCGTCGTCGGGGCTGAAGCCGAGCACGATCGTGTCGCTCGTCCCGTGGCGGCCGATGCGGTCGTCGAGATCGTCCAGCGCCTCCGCCAGCTCGACCACCCGCTGGGCGGAGGCCAGCGTCTCGGCGAGCCGGATGGCGTTGTCGATGAGCCAGTTCAGCGCGATCTGAACCTGCGTGAACGCGGTCGCGACCTGCATCAGCTCGCCGAGGCTGAGCTCGCCCGCGAGGTATTTCGGCGCGCCGAGCAGGAGCGGCACGACCGGCGCCAGGACCGAGTTGCTGTTCGAGATCCAGGTCATGTGCGCCTGCTTGGCGATGACCCGCATCCAGCGCCGCGCCACCTCCGCGAAGGTCTCGCCCAGGCGCTCGCGCTCGTCGTCGTCGCCGCCGATCAGCGCGATGTTCTCGGCCGATTCGCGGACGCGCGTGAGTTCGTAGCGGAATCGGGCCTCCGCGGTGTTCTTGCGCTCGACGCCCTGGATCAGCGGCTTGCCGACGAGCACCATCGCGGAGGAGGTGAGGACGGCATAGAGGATCGCCGCCAGCACCATGTAGCCCGGGATGGAAACGGGACCGACCTGCAGCGACCCCGCCACCGCCCACAGGATGGCGAAGAAGGCGGCGGCGGACAGGATGGCGTTGACGAGCCCGATCGAGAGGTCGACGACGGGCTCGGTCGCAAGCCGGACGTCGTCCGCGATGCGGAACTCGGGATGCGTGCTCTCCCCCGACACGATGGTCAGCTGGTAGAACCTCCGCTCGGAAAGCCATCGCCCGATGAGGCTCGTGGTCAACCAGCCCCGCCAGCCGAGCTGAAGCCTCATGCGGACATGCACCATGGCGACCGCGATGGCGGCGGTCGCGACCGCGAGGCCGAGCACGAGCCCGACGCCCAGCGTGACGGAGCCGACATCCTTGCGCTCGAGGGCGTCGAAGAAGAACTTGTTCCAGCGGTTGATGAGGAGCGCGGCGCCGATATTGACGATGATCAGGGCCGCGAGCCCGCCGGTCAGCAGCCAGGCGCGACCGGCGGTCTCGCCCGACCAGAACCCCTTCGACACGCGCCGAAAGGCACGGGCCACGTGGACGGGCGACATCTCGGCCGGCTCGGTTTCCGCGGGCGCGGTCCGGTCCACGTTCATCGACATCCTGCTCCCGACGGCGTTCGGCGCCGCGAACCAGCACAACGCCCGAGGCGACCGGCGGGACCGAGGCGAGACCAACGATCGCGTGAACGGGGCGAGCGGGGGGAGCGCCGGGCCGCGCTCCGGGACGAAGCGGACCGGCCGGAGGCCGGCCGGGTTATCCTCCCTCCGCCGATCACTTCTCCCGGAAGGCCCGCATGAGCTGGTCCTGCAACGGCCGGACGAGATAGGACATCACCGTCCGGGGGCTCGTCTGGACGAAGGTCTCGACCGGCATGCCGGGCACGAGCTTCACGGCGCCGAGACGCTCCAGCTCCTGCGGCGTGATCCGGATATGGACCGTGTAGAAGGCCGATTGCGTCCTCTGATCCTGGCTCACGTCCGGCGCGACGAGGCTGACCTGCCCGTTCAGCTCGGGCGTGGTCCGCTGGTTGAAGGAGGTGAAGCGCACGACCGCCCGCTGGCCGACATACATCTGGTCGACCTCCTGGGGCTGGATGCGGGCCTCCACCCGGAGCGCATCGGCCTCCGGCACGATCAGCATGATCGGCTCGCCGCCCGCCGTGATGACCCCGCCGACCGTGTGGACGGACATCTGGTAGACCACGCCGTCCTGCGGCGCCCGGATGTCGATCCGCTTGAGCTGGTCCTCGGCCGAGACCTTGCGCTCCACGTATTCGGAGGTCTTGCCCCGGATGTCGGCCAGTTCCTTGCCGACCTCCGTGCGCATCTCCTGGTCGATCTGCAGGATCTGCAGCTCCGTCTCGGCGATCTTGCCGCGCGCCTCGGCCGTCGCCGCCACGAGCTGGCCGCGCTCGCCCTCGAGCCGCGTGCCGTCGCGCTGGAGACTGGTCACGCGGTTGATCTGGACGAGGCCCTTCCGCCAGAGGTCGCGGACGCCCTCCAGCTCGGGCTGGATGAGGTCGATCTCCGATTGCTTGGCGGCCGCCTGCTGGGTCAGTCCCTCGATCTGCTGGCGGAGCTGCTGGACCCGCTCGCGGAGCTGGGCGCGCTGGCCGTCGCGCGTCGCCCGGCGGGTCTCGAAGAGGCGCGTCTCGCCCGCGAGCAGGCGCTCCACGTCGCGGTCGGAACCGGCCCTCGCCAGGAGGTCAGGCGGGAACGCGATGGCGGCGATCCCGTCGCGCTCGGCCTCGTCGCGGGCCTGCCGGGCCGCGAACTCGTCCAGGTTCTTCGTCACGATGGCGAGGTTCGCGCGCGTCACCGTCTCGTCCAGGCGGAGCAGGACGTCGCCGGTCTTCACGCGGTCGCCGTCCCGGACCCTGAGCTCGCCGACCACGCCGCCGGTCGGATGCTGGACCTTCTTGACGTTGGTGTCGACGACGAGCGTGCCGGCCGCGATCACGGCGCCCGAGAGCTCCGTCGTGGCGGCCCAGCCGCCGACGCCCGCCACGAGGAAGATCACGGCCGCGGTGCCGAACAGGAGGTGGCGCCGGATGGAGCGCCGGGAGGCGCCGAGGCGGCCGGATCTGATGTCGCTCATCCTTGCGCGTCCCCGACCACCCGCAGCGCGGTCGACGTCGCGCCACCCGGCCCGACGGCGGCGGCGGGCGCCGCCTGCGGCCGCATCAGCTTCGACAGGATCTCGTCCTTCGGCCCGAAGGCCTGGGCGCGGCCGTCCGCCATGACGAGGACATGGTCGACGCCCGCCAGCGCGCTCGGCCGATGGGCAATCACGACGACGATGCCGCCGCGCTCGCGCACGCCCGTGATCGCGCCCGTCAGCGCCTGCTCGCCCTCGCCGTCGAGGTTGGAGTTCGGCTCGTCCAGCACAACCAGGAATGGGTCGCGGTAGAGGGCGCGGGCGAGCGCGATGCGCTGGCGCTGGCCGGCGGACAGGAGCGTCCCGGCCTCGCCGATCTGGGTCTCGTAGCCGCCCGGGAGGCGGAGCACGAGGTCGTGCACGCCGGCCGCCCGGCCGGCCGCGATCACCGCCTCTCCGTCCGGCTCGGGCTCGAACCGGGCGATGTTCTCCGCCACGGTGCCGGCGAAGAGCTCGACGTCCTGCGGCAGGTAGCCGAGATGGCGCCCGAGCTCCTCGTCCGGCCATTGGTCGAGCGCCGCGCCGTCCAGCCTCACCTTGCCGCGCACCGGCGGCCACACGCCGACGATCACCCGGGCGAGCGAGGACTTGCCGGAGGCGCTGGGCCCGATCACGCCGAGGCCCTGCCCGGCCTTGAGCGTGAAGGCGACGTCCGCCACCACCAGCCGCTGTGCGCCGGGCGGGTCGGCCGACCCGGCCGGGCCACTGCGGCTGGTGGTGGCGGACGGCGCCTTCACGCTCAAGGCCGGGCAGGGCCGCGGCGGGATCGGGCCCAGCGCCTCCGGCAAGTCCTCGCGCGCCCGGGTGATCGTCGGCGTGTGGCCGCCGGGGCCGGAAGCGCCATGCGCTGGTCGTCCGGCGGCAGCGCAGCCAGCATGTCGCGCAGGCGCCGCCAGCTCTGGCGGGCGCCGACGAAGCCCTTCCAGTTGGCGATGGTGAGCTCCACCGGCGCCAAGGCCCGCGACACGAGGAGGGAGCTCGCGATGATGATCCCGGCCGTCGCCTGCCCGTTGATGACCAGGAAGGCACCGAGTCCGAGGACGCCCGATTGCAGCGCGGTGCGGGCGACCTTCGAGATCGCGCCGATGCCGCCGCCGACATCGGCCGTGCGCTGCTGGCTTGCCATGTAGCGGTCGTTCGCGTCGGCCCAGAGGGCGCCGATCCGGCCCCGCATCCCCATCGCGTGGATGACCTCGGCGTTGCGCCGGCTCGCATCCGCCAGCGCGTTGCGGCCCTGCGCCAGCGCGACCGTCTCACGCGCCGGCCCGCGCGTGCGCAGCTCCGTCAGGAGAGTGAGCGCGACCAGCATCGCGGCACCGCACAGGGCGGCGACCCCGATCCACGGGTGGAACGCGAAGCAGATGCCGAGATAGAGCGGGATCCAGGGCAGGTCGAACAGGGCGCCGGGACCGGGGCCGGACAGGAATTGCCGCATCTGGTCGAGGTCGCGGAGCGGCAGGAGCCCGTCGCCGGCCGGGCGGGCTCGAAGCGGCAGGCGAGTCACGGCCTCGTAGATGCGGCCGGACAGGGACGCATCTAGCGAGGCGCCGATGCGGATGAGGACCCGCCCCCGGACGAGGTCCAGCATGCCCTGGAAGCCGTACATGGCGAGCGCCAGGACGGAGAGGCCGACCAGCGTCGGCACGCTCCGGCTCGGGATGACCCGGTCGTAGACCTCCAGCATGTAGAAGGAGCCGGTCAGGTAGAGGATGTTGATGGCGGCCGTCATGAGCCCGACGCCGACGAAGGCCGAGCGCGCGTGGCCGATGGCTGCGCCGAGCGTCTCGAGGCGCGGCGAGGGCGCGGCGTTCGGCATTCGGGCGGACGGGACGGAGGACATCGGCTGGATCCGGCGAGCGCGGGATGCGCACCCGTCGGACGAAGCCGACATCGCACACACACCCTGCCTGACTTAAAGGCGGTCGACCTACGCCCGTCTTAACGCGGCCGCCCGCGCGCTTTGCTCACCCAGGTCTATGGCCTTATTGTGATGAATTCCATCATACGAGGCCCGGCCCATGACCGACATCCTGTCCGATCTCGAACCCTACAAGGACGAACTCGTCGCGATCCGGCGCGACATCCACGCCCATCCCGAGACGAAGTTCGAGGAGACGCGGACCGCCGCCCTGGTGGCGGACAAGCTCCGGAGCTGGGGAGTCGAGGTGACGGAGGGCGTCGGCCGCACGGGGGTCGTCGGCACGGTCCGGGGGGCGCGGCCGGGCAACCGGGCGATCGCGCTCCGGGCGGACATGGACGCGCTCGATATCCTGGAGCAGACCGGCCTTCCCTACGCGTCGACCAAGCCGGGAAAGATGCACGCCTGCGGCCATGACGGGCACACGACCATGCTGCTCGGCGCCGCCCGGTACCTGTCGGAGAAGCGGGATTTCGCCGGCGACGTCCATTTCGTCTTCCAGCCGGCCGAGGAGGGCGGCGGCGGGGCGGCCGCCACGGTGGCGGACGGGCTGTTCGACCGCTTTCCGTGCGACGCCGTCTACGGGATGCATAAC
>CALMTJ010000479.1:0-3789 GCA_937872715.1 uncultured Methylobacteriaceae bacterium | reverse complement strand
ATGCATAACGGGCCGGGCATCGAGGCGGGCCGTTTCGCGCTCCGGCCCGGGCCGATGATGGCGGCGGCGGATTTCTTCACCGTCGCGTTCCGGGGCACGGGCGGTCACGGCGGCTCGACCCCGCATCTCGCGACGGACGCCACGATCGCCCAGGCGCATTTCGTGCTGGCGCTGCAGAACGTCGTCGGCCGCAACATCCCGGCCATCGAGCCCGCCGTGGTGTCGATCGGCTCCATACAGGGCGGGTCGCCCTCCGCCCCGAACGTGATGCCGTCCGAGGTGGTCCTGACCGGGACGGCCCGGACCTTCTCGGACACCGCGCAGGCCACCATGGAGAAGCGGCTGACGGAACTCGCCCACGCCCACGCGGCCGCCCAGGGCTGTACGGCGACGGTCGATTACCGGCGCTACACCCGCGTTCTCGTCAACGATGCCGACCACACGGCCGTCGCCGCCCGGGCCGCCGCGTCGATCGTCGGCGAGGAGGCCGTGAACGCGATGACGCCGCCCATCACGGGGGGCGAGGATTTCGCCGACATGCTGCGGGAGAAGCCCGGCGCCTTCATCTTCATCGGCAACGGCCTGCGGGCGGACGGGACGCATCACGCCGTCCATACGCCGCATTACAACTTCAACGACGACATCCTGACCCTCGGCACCGGCTTCTGGGTCAACCTCGTCCGCCAGGAACTGGCGAGCGCCGCCTGACGGCCGTTCCGGCGCGCTCCTCAGGCCGACCCGTCCGGCGGATGCCCGCTGGCGGCGGAGAGGAGCGCCAGGACGGCCCGGTTCAGCGGCACGTCGATCCCGTGCCGGTCCGCCGCCTCGACCACGGCGCCCGTGAGGTAGCGGTGCTCGAGCGGGCGGCCGGCCAGCCTGTCGTAGAGCATGGAGGAGCCGCCGCCGGTTCCGCGCCCCGCGAAGGCGGCCGTCACCCGCTCGGCATCGGCGGCGGAGATGTCCGCCCCGTCGGCCCTCCCGGCCGCCACCGCCTCGGCGAGAAGCCCGCGCGCCAGGTCCCGGATGGCCGGCTCCGACAGGACGTCCGAGCGGCGCAGGGTCAGCGCCGTGATCGCGTTGCCCACGACGTTGGCGAGGAGCTTGCGCCACGAGGCCGTCACGAAATCCGCATCCTGCGCGACGTCGAACGCGGTCCCGGCGAACAGGCCGGCGAAGGCCTGCCCGTCCGGGCCGGCCGGCACCACCATGCTGGCGGCGCCGTGATGCACGACATGTCCGGGACGGGTGCGCTCGACGCTGCAACGGATGATTGCGGGCAGGATCGCGGCCGGCCCGGCGAAGGGCCGGACCCGTTCGGCCTGCCGGATCCCGTTCTGGACGACGACGACCGTCGTCTCGGCTCCCGCCAGCGCCTCCACCCAGGAGGACGCCCCGGCCGTGTCCTGCGCCTTGGTGGTGATCAGGAGCCAGCGGACGGGACCGATTCCGTCCGGCTCGGCCGCGATCCGGACCGGCGCCTCGCGGATTCCGCCCCCATCGGCGACCGTCAGGCGTTCGAAGGGGGTGCGAACGCAGAGCGTGACCGGCTGGCCCGCCCAGGCGAGCTGCGCCGCCATGTAGCCGCCGATCCCGCCGCCGCCGACGATCGCCACGTTTTCACCCGGCATGCCGCCTCCCGTCACCACCTTCCGCCGAACGCCCGGCCCGGCTAGGCATAGCCCGCCTCACCATCCGCACCTAGCAGCACATCCCCATGCCGGACCCGCTCTGGACAGCCATCACCGGTGCCTCCAGCGGCATCGGGGCGGAGCTCGCCCGCGTCTACGCGGCGCGGGGCCGCTCGCTCGTCCTCACGGCCCGCAGGTCCGACCGGCTGGACGCGCTCAAGGCCGAGCTCGAGCGGACGGCTCCGGGCATCCGGGTCGAGACGGTCCCGCTGGACCTCGAACGGCCGGACGCCCCGGCCGAGCTGATCTCGGCCCTCGACGAGCGCGGGGTCGCGATCCACACCTTCGTCAACAATGCCGGCTTCGGCCTGCGCGGCGGCTTCGGCACCATGCCGTATGCCGATCAGGTCGGCATGGTGGAGCTGAACGTCGTGGCGCTGACGAAGCTCTGCCGCCTCGTCCTGCCCCGGCTGATCGAGGCTGGGCGCGGCGGCATCGTCAACGTCGCCTCCACGGCGGCCTTCCAGGCGATCCCGTACATGGCCGGGTACGCGGCCACCAAGGCCTATGTCCTGTCGCTCTCCGAGGCCTTGCACGAGGAGGCGAAACGCCATGGCGTCACGGTGACGGCCCTCTGCCCCGGCCCCACAGCGACCGAATTTACGATCCGGGCCGACATGGAGAAGTCGAAGCTCTTCTCCCACGCCATGAGCGCCGCCGACGTGGCCCGCATCGCCGCCGATGGCCACGCGGCGGGACGGGCGATCGTGATCGCGGGCGCGGCCAACAAGGCCGGCGCCGTCGCAGTGAAGTTCGCGCCCCGGGCGTTGATCCGCCGCATGGCCGGATGGCTGCAGGGATGAGCGTGCCGGCCGGCGCAGGACCGTCGGGCCGGGCGCCCGCCCGGGAGATTGCGGCCTTCGTCGTCGTCGGGCTCCTGGCCGCCATCGTCCATTACGGGCTCCTCCTCAGCCTCGTGGAGGGCTACCGGCTCGATCCCGTGCGGGCGGCCCTCGCCGGCTACGCGGCGGGCGGGCTCGTCTCCTATCTCTTGAACCGCCGCCACACCTACCGGAGCGAGCGCCCGCATCGGCAGGCGGCGTGGCGGTTCGCGGCCGTTGCGGCCATCGGGTTCGGCCTCACCGGCTGCGTAATGGCGCTGCTCGTCCGGGTCGGGGGCGCGCCCTACCTCCCGGCGCAGGTCGCGACCACCGGAATCGTGCTCGTCTGGAGCTTTCTCGCCCACAAGATCTGGACGTTCCGGAGCGATCCGGTCGTGATCCCGTAAGGCACCGCGATGCGCATCCTGTTCCTCGGCGACGTGGTCGGCCGCCCCGGCCGCGAGGCCGTGGCGGCCCGCCTGCCGGTGCTCCGCGAGCGCTGGCGGCTCGACCTCGTCGTGGTCAACGGCGAGAACTCGGCCGGCGGCTTCGGCATCACGGAGAAGATCTGCGACGAGCTCCTGGCGGCCGGCGCCGACGCCGTGACGCTCGGAAATCATTCCTGGGACCAGCGCGAGGCGCTGGTCTTCATCGCCCGCCAGCCGCGGCTCCTCCGCCCGGCGAACTATCCTCCGGGCGCGCCCGGGCGGGGCGCGACCCTCGTCGACACGGCCTCGGGCCGGCGCGTGCTCGTCGTCAGCGTCATGGGCCGGCTGTTCATGGACGCGATGGACGACCCGTTCGCGGCCGTCGACCGGGAGGTCGCGCTCTGCCCTCTCCGGGAGGTGGCGGACGCGATCCTGGTCGACATCCACGCGGAGGCGACGAGCGAGAAACAGGCGATCGCCTACCATCTCGACGGGCGCGTCTCCGTCGCGGTCGGGACGCACACGCATGTCCCGACGGCCGATCACCGCATCCTGCCCGGCGGCACGGCCTTCATGTCCGATGCCGGCATGTGCGGGGATTACGATTCGATCCTCGGCCTCGCCCGCGACGAGCCGATCCGCCGTTTCATGGAGAAGACGCCCGGCCCCAAGGTCGAGGTCGCGACCGGACCCGGCACGCTCTCCGGCCTCGCGGTCGAGACGGATGACGGGACGGGGCTCGCGGCACAGGTCGCGCCGGTCCGCATCGGACCGAACCTCGCGGAGAGCCGCCCGGCCTTCTGGGAGTAGACGTGTCCCGCTCCGCACGCCTCCTGGACCTGCTCCAGGCGC
>CALMTJ010000478.1:1598-3645 GCA_937872715.1 uncultured Methylobacteriaceae bacterium | reverse complement strand
CGTGACGGGGGCGGCGCAGGGGATCGGCCGGGCGACGGTCGACCTCGTCCGGGCGCTCGGCGGGCGGGCCGTCGCCGTGGACCTGAACGCGGAGGCGCTCGCCACCTACGAGGGCGGCGACGACCTCCTGACGCTCGTCGGCAACGTCGCGGACGAGGATTTCGTGGACAAGGCGGTCGCGCAGGCCGTCGCGCGGTTCGGCGCCGTGCACGGCCTCGTGAACAATGCGGGGATCATCCGGCCGGCCATGATCGAGAAGATGACGGCCGCCCAGTGGAGCACGGTGCTAGACGTGCACCTCACGGGCTCGTTCCTGTGGACTCGCGCGGTCGGCCGCACGATGCTGGAGCGCGCCAAGGCGGGCGATGCGGAGCCGGGCGCGATCGTGTTCATCTCCTCCGATGCCGGCCGCGCGGGCGCGCTCGGGCAGATCAACTACGCGGCCGCGAAGAGCGGCATGATGGGGATGGCGATGACGGCCGCCAAGGAATGGGCGAAGTTCGGCATCCGGGCGAACTCCGTCTGCTTCGGCGTAGTCGAGACACCGATGACGGAGGTGATCCGGGGCGAGAAGTTCCGGGACGGGATGATGGCCCGCATCCCCATGGGGCGCTTCGCCCAGCCCGAGGAGGTCGTGAAGCCCGTCTGCTTCCTCCTGTCGGACGCCGCCTCCTACATCACCGGCCAGCACCTCGCCGTGAACGGCGGCTTTCACATCACGATCTGACGGCGGGCAGCGCCGCGCCGGGCCGGGAAAGGGTCAGGCCGGCGTCGCCCGGCAGTTCTCCTTGACGACGCGGCGGAGGAGCTTGCCCATCTCCGTGCGCGGGATCGCAACCGCGAAACCGAAACTCCTCGGGCATTTGGGGCCGGCCAGACGCTCCCGGCAATAGGCCAGGAGATGCGGGCCGTCCCCGTCGTGCCCGGGCCTGATCTGGACAACGGCGTGCACGCGCTCGCCGTATTCGGGATCGGGCACGCCCACGACGGCCACGTCGGCCACGGCCGGATGGCCGGCGAGCACGTCCTCGACCTCTTGGGGGTAGACGTTCACGCCGCCGGAGACGATGAGGTCGGAGCGCCGGTCGCTGATGTAGAGATAGCCGTCGGGGTCGAGGTGGCCGAGGTCGCCATAGGTCGCCCAGCCCTTCCCGTTCACCGCGGCCCGCGTCTTCTCCGGGGCGTTCAGGTAGGCGAAGGCGGGACCGCCGGAGAACCAGATCTGGCCGACCTCCCCGGCCGGGAGGTCGCGGCCGTCCTCGTCGGCGATATGGATCCGACCGGCCATCGCGCGCCCGACGGAGCCGGGATGGGCGAGCCATTCGTCGCTCTCGATCCAGGTCATGCCGATCCCTTCCGACCCGGCATAGTACTCGGCCAGGATCGGCCCCCACCAGGCGATCATCTCCGCCTTCACCGCGGCCGGACAGGGCGCCGCCGCGTGGACGGCGCGCCGCATGGAGGACAGGTCGTGGCGAGTCCGGGCCTCCTCGGGAAGCGCGAGCAGGCGCACGAACATCGTCGGCACCCATTGGCTGTGGGACACGCGGTGGCGGGCGATCAGCGTGAGCGATCGTTCCGCGTCGAAGCGGCGGGGCACGATGCATGTGCCGCCGCAGGACAGCGCGTGGAGGCTGAAGCCGAGCGGCGCCGCGTGGTAGAGCGGCCCGTTCGACAGGTACACGGACGTCTCGTCGAGCCGGAGCGCGCTCAGGACGGGCAGGACCGGAGCCGGGAGGCCCCGCGCCTCGGGCGGCGCCATGGGCCGGACGATCGCCTTCGGCTGCCCGGGCAGGTTGACGATCAACGCCTTGCCGCGCACGACCGCCACCTGGCGCGACAGGATCGCCGTCGGCACGAAGGCCAGCGAGATGCGCCGCATCTGCTCGCCGAAGCCCGGCAGCTCCTTGTCGGCGACGGCCAGCGTCGCCTCGGGCGTGACGTCGCGCGGCGCGGGCCCGGTGCCGCCGGTGGTGAAGACGAGGTCGCAGGCCGCCTCGTCGACGAGCTCGCGGAGCGTGGCCTCGATCGTCGCCTGCTCGTCGGG
>CALMTJ010000478.1:0-1588 GCA_937872715.1 uncultured Methylobacteriaceae bacterium | reverse complement strand
GCCTTCGGCGGCCCGGTCGTGCCGGACGAATAGAGCACGGGCCGGCCGACCGGACGGGGAGGCACCGGGACGGCCGGCTGCACGGAGAGGGCCGCTTCGTAATCGACCGTTCCCGGCGCGCCATCCGTCGTCGCGACGACGAGGTCCGGGCCGCGCGGCAGGGTCGCGAGTTTGTCGGACGTCGTCAGGACGAGCCTCGCGCGGCAATCGCGGAGGATGTAGGCGACCTCCGGCGCGAGGAGATGCGTGCTGACGGGCACGTAGTAGAGGCCGGCAAGCTCGGCTCCGAGCGCGATCTCGAACATCGCCGGCCCGTTGCCGAGGCAGACGGCGATGAAGTCTCCGGCCTCAAGGCCGAGCCCGACCAGCCCAGAGGGCCGCGCGGCGCGCGCGGTCGTCGAGGTCGCGGAACGACACGGACGTGTCCTGGTCGGGGAAATGGCAGGCGATCTTGTCGGGCGCGCGGCGCGCCCAGTCGCGCCCGCTCAACGGGCTCCCTCGCTCGTCACGCCGCCGCCTCCCCGGTTCCGTCTTGAGCCCCATTGGACAGACCAAAGTACCATAAGAGATTCGCATCGCGCAAACCGGCGCGACGCTCGGGGAACGCGGGGCGGGCCGCCGCGGCGGGGTTGGCGCGGCGCTGTCCACATCGCGATCCGGGGGCGGCCGGGACCCGAGGGGAGCCGGCCCTTGCCCCGGAGGGACCGCCCGTGATGTCTTGGCCGATCGGTCGCCCGTCCGGGACGCGGGCTCCGCCGATGGAGGAGGCGCGATGGCCGAGGGAGGAGGGGCGGCCGGACCGGCCCGCGGACGGCGGGCGGCGGCGACGCGTGCCGGCGCGGAGGACGGAGCCGCGGCGGGCCAGGCATTCAGGCCGATCAAGACGCGGCGGATCTTCGAGGAGATCTCCGACTCGATCCGCCAGAAGCTCGTCATGGGCGAGCTCAAGGCCGGCGATCGCCTGCCGGCGGAGCGCGACCTTTCCGAGATGCTGGCCGTCAGCCGCACCGCGCTCAGGGAAGCGCTCCGCAGCCTGGAGATCGCCGGGATCCTCGAGCTCAAGAAGGGCAGCAAGGGCGGTGCCTTCATCACGGAGAGCGGCGCAGGCCAGGTGACGCGCTCCTTCCGGGACATGCTCGATTTCGGCCGCGTGTCCCTCGCGACGCTCCTCGAGGCGCGGCTCCTCGTCATGGACGTCGTGGTCCGGACCGCGACCGAGCGTGCGAGCCCGGACGACGTCGCGAAGCTCCGGGACAACGTGGATGGCATCATCGCGCTGACCCGGGCCGGGCATTACGAGGAGCGGACCCTGAAGGCCGTCGAGTTCAGCACGCTGCTCGCGAACGCGACCGGCAACCAGGTGCTGTCGGCGATCCTCGAAGCCATGGCGTCCGTGATCCGGGGCTTCATCGTGCTGGCGGGGCCGCCCGCGCACGACCCGCTGATCGCCTCGAGACGCCGCCTCATCGAGCAGATCGAGGCGCGGGACGCCGACGGCGCCTGCGAGACCATGCGGACCTATCTCCTCGACCTCAACAGCCACCTCCTCGCGGCCGAGGAGGCGAGGCGCGCCCGCGAGCGCCGCGAC
>CALMTJ010000477.1:300-9467 GCA_937872715.1 uncultured Methylobacteriaceae bacterium | reverse complement strand
GGCCATCCACGTCCGTCCGGGGCCGTGACGCCGACGGGCGTGCTCCCGGCAGCGTTCTTCGTGGATAGCCGGGCCAAGCCCGGCCACCACAAACCGATCGATATGCCGAGGGATTTACCTCGGCCCGGACCGCCGTGATGCCGGTTCGCTTCTCAAATCTTGTCTCCGGACATGATTCGCCCGCAGCCGGCGATTCAGCGATCCTGCTGGAGGCCTTCGTTCGTGGTGTTCTGGCGGATGTTGCCTGTCTCCCCCACCTGGCCGGGCTGATCCGGCCGCTGCCGGCCCTTCGGTCCCGTGTCCCGGCCGGGAACGTCGGGGTCGCTGCCCGAGCCCTTGGGGCTGCGCTCCGCCGGCGGGACGGGCGGCATCTTGCTCGACATGGCTTGCTCCTCTTCGCCATGACCAACGGGAGGCCGGAGAGCGCGGTTCCGGCGGCGTCTTGATCCGGTCACCTCCGTCGGCTTCATCGGCCGGGACGGAGGTGGGCCATGGACCAGGACAAGCTTCGGCGGCTGCGCGAGCTCTTCGGGGAGGCCGGTGGCGGCGACGTCTTCGATCCCGAGTTCCGCCGCGTCGCGGACCTCGTCTTCGCGGGGTCCGACCGCCGTCCCTGGCCCTTCGCCGGCGTGGCGACCTTCGCGGGCGCGCCCTACCGCCCCGATGCCCCGGCGGAAGGCTTCGCCGGGCTGGATGTCGGCATCGTCGGCATCCCGATGGATCTCGGCGTGACCAACCGCGCGGGCGCCCGGCTGGGACCGCGCGCCGTCCGGGCGGTGGAGCGGATCGGCCCGTACGAGCACGTGCTCAAGGTGGCGCCCTTCGGCGAAGCGCGGGTGGCCGATCTAGGCGACCTGCCGATGGCGAGCCGCTACTCGCTCGACGGCTGCCACGCCGATATCGAGGCCTATATCCGCGGAATGGTGGAGGCTGGCGTGAAGCCGCTCTCCGTCGGCGGCGACCACTCGATCGGGCTGCCCCTGCTGCGGGCGATCGGACGCGACCGGCCGGTCGGCATGATCCATATCGACGCCCATTGCGACACGTCCGGCGAGTACGAGGGCACGAAATTCCACCACGGCGGGCCGTTTCGGCAGGCCGTGCTGGACGGGGTGCTCGATCCGGAACGGACGATCCAGATCGGCATCCGGGGCGGCGCCGAGTACCTATGGGAGTTCTCCTACGCGTCCGGTATGACCGTGATCCACGCGGAGGAGGCCGTCGCGATGGGCTTCCCGGCCGTGATCGCGAAGGCCCGAGAGGTCGTGGGGGACGGCCCCACCTACATCACGTTCGACGTGGACAGCCTCGATCCCGGTTTCGCGCCCGGCACCGGCACGCCGGAGGTGGGCGGCTTCGCGCCCCGCGAGGTGCTGGAAATCCTTCGCGGGCTCGTCGGCCTCCACCTCGTCGGCGCGGACGTGGTCGAGGTCGCGCCGCAATACGACGCGACGGCCAACACCGCGCACGCCGCCGCGCAGGTGATGTTCACGCTGCTCTGCCTGCTGGTGCGGTCGCCTGCGCATCGTGGGAATGGGCCGAGCGGTCATGCGTGAGTGCGCGCGGTCGCTCGGCCGAGTTCGCGCTCTCCTTGACTGTAGGGACCGCTAGGCGAAGATATCGCGTCCAAATTCGAGGCGAAACCGATGGGAATGCCCGCTGCTCGGATCGGCGATCTGACCGCTTGTCCCGGCACCACGCTTACGCCGGGGCTACCGAGCCTGAGCGTGAAGATCGGGGGAAAGCCTGCTTGGCTGGGAATGACCGCCATGGCAGCGGCCGCCCTGGCGAAGGTGGTCGCGGAGGAGGTCGAGAAGGTCGCGAAGGCGACGGCAGCCGTGGCGGCTGCACCCGACCCCACGTCCAAGACCGCGGCGACGGCGAAACTGGTCGACGCTCAGAAGGATATGGCCACGAATGTCTGCGCCGCGATGACGGGCGGCGGCTCGCTCAGCATCAACCTTTGCGCTGTGCCGCTCCCGGTGCCGCACGTGCAGGGCGTGGTGATCAAGCCGAGTCAGACCGTCCTGATCAACAATTGGGGTGCCTGCCGCGTGGGCGACCCCATCCAGGAGGTGGCATTTCTGAACACGATCACGATGGGCGAGCCGACGGTGATGATCGGCGGGTAGGCGCAGACCCGCCGGCCCGGCCGGGTCGCCCGCGCCGGCGCGGCGTTCCGGCGTCGATCCGGCAACGGCTCACGGCGGTGAGCATCGAGCATTCCCTTCAAAGCCCCGCCGCGCCGCCGTCGGATCTCGGGTCGTGCGTCGCCTCCACCCGGCCGTCGCGCGGGTGCTTCACCAGCATGCCGGCATGGCCCATGCCGTCGGCATAGGGCAGGCCGATCTCCTCCACGTCGTGGCCGAGGGCGGCGAGCCCCTCCATGAGGGAGGGGTCGAAGCGGCTCTCCATCTTCAGGCTCGTCGATGTCGAGCCCCATGTCCTGCCGAGCAGCCAGCGCGGCGCGTCCACCGCCTCCGCGATGGACTGGCCGAGATCGGCGTGGCGGGTGAAGATCTGCGCCTGGAATTGCGGCTGGCCGTCCCCGCCCATCGACCCGTAAGGCATCACCCGGCCGTCGTCGAACGATGCGAGCGCCGGGTTCAGCGTGTGGAAGGGCCGGCGGCCCGGCTCGAGCGGGTTCACGGCCGCGGGATCGAGGGAGAAGGACGAGCCGCGGTTCTGCCAGTGGATCCCAGTCCGGGGCAGCACGCAGCCCGAGCCCCATTCCCAATAGATGGATTGGATAAAGGAGACCGCGAGCCCGTTCCGGTCGATCGCCCCCATCCAGGTCGTGTCGCCTTCGTCGGCGGCGGCCGGGAAGGGCGCCGCCCGGCCCATGTCGATCTTCGCGGCCTCCCGGGCGAGCGCGTCCGGCTGGAGGAAGGCCGCGGGATCGTGCCGGAGGCGGTCGAAATCCGTCACCACACGGTCGCGGATCCGGAAGGCCCGCTTCGTCGCCTCGATCAATCCGTGATGGTGGCGGACGCTCTCCCGGCCGGTGATGCCGAGCCGCTCGTAGATGCCGAGGATCAGGAGCGAGGCCAAGCCCTGCGTCGGGGGCGCCTTGTTGTAGACGGTCGCGGCCCGGAGCCGGACGTGCAGCGGGTCGCGGGCCGCGGTCCTGAACGCCGCGAGGTCGGCCCGAGTCACCGGCGCGCCGATCCCTTCGAGGTCTGCCGCGATCTCCCGGCCGACATCGCCGCGGTAGAAATCGTCGAACCCGGCATCCGCGAGCTGCGCGAGGGTCGCGGCGAGCGCAGGCATCCGGCGCAGGTCGCCGGCTTTCGGCGTCTCGCCTCCGATGAAGAACGTGTCCCGGAAATTCGGTGCCGCGAGCAGCCCCTCGCTCTCCTTCGGCTGCGTCCGGGCCTCCGACGCCGAGACCGGGTAGCCGTCCCCCGCGAGCCGGATCGCGTCCGACAGGAGGTCGGCGCGCGGGAGGCGGCCGCCGAGGCTCTTCGCGTAGGACAGGGCCGCGTCCCAGCCGCCGACAGCGCCCGCGACCGTCACGGCGGCGTCCGGCCCGCGAACCGGGATGCTGTCCCAGCCCTTGTCGCGGTAGCGGCCTATCGCGGCGAGGCTCCCGGCCTGCCCGCAAGCCTCAATCGCTCGAACGCGGCCGCCGGGCTCGTGCACCACCCAGAAGCCGTCGCCCCCGACCGAGTTCATGTGCGGGTAGACCACCGCGATCGTGGCCGCCATGGCGACCGTGGCCTCGATCGCGTTGCCGCCCGCCGCCAGGATGGCGCGCCCGGTCTCGGAGGCGAGCCGGTGCGGGGCCGCCACGGCGGCGGACGGGAAGGTCGGTGTGTCGGACATGGGATCGGGCCGGCGGAGGCCGGACGGTACCGGCCGGCCGCCCTGGCCTCAAGACTGCTCGAACCAGGCGCTTAACCCGCCGCTAACCACGCGCCCGGCAAGACCTGCCCACCTTCTGACCGGGCGGGCTGCGCATGAGCGAGACGGGGCTGGCCGCGACGGCCGCGGGAGGCGTGCCGGCCCGGGTGGCGGCGGCGGGCGCCTTCGCGCTGCCGTCCGGGGCCGACCTGAAGGCGCTGGCGCGCCGCCCCGACCTGCTCCTCGCATTCGGCGTGATGGGCATCCTGGTGGTGCTCGTCTTCCCCCTGCCGGCGATGCTGCTCGACCTGCTGCTCGCGGTTTCGATCATCGTGTCCGTGCTGATCCTGATGACGGCGCTCTTTATCGAGAACCCGATGGAGTTCTCGATCTTCCCGACCGTGCTCCTCATCGCGACCATGTTCCGGCTCGCCCTGAATCTCGCCTCCACGCGCCTGATCCTGGCGCATGGCCACGAGGGCGGGGCCGCGGCCGGGCACGTCATCGAGGCGTTCGGCCTGTTCGTGATGAGCGGGAACTTCGTGATCGGCACGATCGTCTTCGCGATCCTGATCATCGTGAATTTCGTCGTCATCACCAAGGGCTCGGGCCGCATCGCGGAGGTCGCGGCCAGGTTCACGCTGGACGCCATGCCGGGCAAGCAAATGGCGATCGACGCCGACCTCTCGGCCGGGCTGATCGACCAGGAGGCCGCCCGCGAGCGCCGCAAGGGGCTGGAGGACGAGGCCTCCTTCTACGGCGCCATGGACGGCGCCTCCAAGTTCGTGCGCGGCGACGCGGTCGCGGCGCTTCTCATCACCTTCATCAACGTCGCGGGCGGCATGGTGATCGGCCTCGCACAGATGGGGCTCTCCTTCGCTCAGGCCGGGAAGAGCTACACGCTGCTGACGGTCGGCGACGGGCTCGTCAGCCAGGTCCCGGCGCTCATCGTCTCGACCGCGGCCGGACTTCTCGTGTCGAAGGCGGGCGTGCGCGGCGCCGCGGCGGGCGCGCTCGGCCGCCAGCTCGCCCATCATCCGAAGGCGCTCGGGATGTCCGCCGCCGTCATGGCCGCGATCGGGCTCCTGCCCGGCATCCCCATCCTTCCCTTCGCCTTCCTGGCCGGCGGGGCCGGCTGGCTCGCCTGGACGCTGAATCGCAAGATCAGGATGACGGAAGCGGCCGCGCCGCTCGCCAAGGCCGCGGCGCCCGCCGAGGAGCCGATCTCGGAGGCGCTGAAGATCGACGATCTCAAGATCGAGATCGGCTACGGGCTCCTGCCGCTGGTCAACGGCCAGGAGGGCCACGACCGCCTGACGGAGCAGATCAAGGCGCTGCGTCGCCAGCTCGCGGCCGATCTCGGCTTCGTCATGCCGGCCGTCCGCATCCTGGACAACGTCACGCTCGAGGCGAACAGCTACGTCGTTCGTGTCAAGGAGGTCGAGGCCGGGCAGGGCCGGGTCTTCCCCGGTCTGTTCATGGCCATGGACCCGATGGGAGGGCAGGTGCAGCTCCCCGGCCACCACATGCTGGAGCCGACCTTCGGGCTGCCGGCCACCTGGATCGACGCGGTGCTCCGGGACGAGGCGCAGCTGCGCGGCTACACGGTGGTGGATGCCGCGACCGTGGTCTCGACCCACCTGACGGAGGTGATCAAGGGTCATACGGCCGAGCTCCTGTCGCATGTCGAGGTGCAGAAGCTCCTGAAGGAGCTGCCGAAGGAGCACGGCGACCTCGTGCGCGAGATCGTGCCGTCGCAGATCTCGACGACCGGCATCCAGCGCGTCCTCCAGCTCCTGCTTGCCGAGCGCGTCTCGGTGCGGGATCTCGGCACGATCCTGGAGGGTGTGGCCGACGTGGTCGCGGCCGTGAAGAACCCCCGCGACATCGCCGAACATGTCCGGATGCGACTCGCCCGGCAGATCTGCGCGCAATACACGGCGCCCGGGGGGCACCTGCCGATCGTCACCCTGACGCCGGCCTGGGAGAGCGCCTTCCTGGATTCGATCGTGGGGCAGGGGGACGAGCGCCACCTCGCCATGCAGCCGTCCCGGCTCGGCGAGTTCGTCACCGCGATCCGTGAGCGGTTCGAGGACGCCGCCCGGATGGGGGAGATGCCGGTCCTGGTGACGTCGTCGACCGCCCGTCCCTATGTCCGTTCGATCATCGAGCGCTTCCGGCGCGAGACGCCCGTCCTCGGACAGGCCGAGATCCACGCCCGCGTCAGGCTGAAGACGGTCGGGAACGTGTGACGGGGCGGCGCCTCTCGCCGGTGCCTCCCGCCCAGTCGAGGTGGACGGCGCTGCGCGACAGGTGCTCGGCCTCCGGGTGCCCGGGATCGGTCCGGGCGATACGCAGCCGCTCGTGCTCGATCACCACGCAGGAATGACATTGGTAGCTGTAATGAGCGCGGTCGTCGGCGCCGAGCACGGCGCGGCAATCGTGGCACAGGACCGTCAGGCGTTTGGGCATGACGGACAGGTAGACTCAGGGCAGGTCGACGCAACCATCCGGCGCTTGCTATCCACCGGGATCGCGCCCATATCGGGTCATCGCGGATGCGGACATGCCCTCACGAGGAGCGTCCGGAACGTCCCCGCGACGAGCGGCGCCGCCGGCGACCGCCTTCAACCCAAACGTCGAGGACCGGTCCAAGAAGCCGGATGATCAGGACACACGTGAAAATTCAGCAGACCAAGACAGAACACGTCACCATGAAGAACCGAGAGGCCCCCGCCAAGGGGAAGATGCTTGCGGCCTGGCAGGCCCAGACCTCCAGCCTTACCCGCGACGATTACCGCAGGATCGTCCTCGACATGATCGGGTGACGGGCCGGCGTAGCCGGGGGCCTCAGCGCCCGTCCGGCTTCGCCACCTCCGGGTGGCCGCTCTCCGCGGCCGCCTGTTTCCAGGCATTGTTCGGATCCCCGCCGCGCGCCCGGCCGCGCGAGGCGTAGATCATGGCCGCCGCGAGCACGATCAGCGCCGCCCCGAGGCCGACGAACCAGATGTAGCCGCCGATACCTTCCATCGCACCCTCCGGAGTGGCTGTCCGTGTCCAGCCTCAACCGGGCCGGAGCGCGAGCGTTCCGGCCCGCCCGGGCATCGACGCCCGCAGCGAAGCCTTAACGGTACGGCGTGGCCGACCCCGGACGGGGCGGCTTCATTCTTCGCACAGCATCTTTCCCAACCGGGCGGTCAGCTTTGCCCGGCAGATTGTCACCCGAAGGTCGGGAACAAGGGCCTCGGGATGGACATCGGACAGAGTGGCCGGGCCGCCAGCGGGCGGGCCGGACGGATCGGCGCCGCGCATCTGCGGCGCCTCGCGGCGGCGATCGTGGTCGGCGGGTGCGTCGTCCTGGCCGGGAGGACGCAGGCCAGGGAGGCCGCCCCGGGCATGGACGAGGTTCGGCCCGGCACGGTCGTGATCTCGACGTCGGAGCGGAGGCTCTACCTCATGGGCCGTGACGGGCCGGAGGTCAGCTATCCGGTGGCGGTCGGCAAGCCCGGCAAGCAATGGTTTGGCTGGGCCCGCATCGATGGCAAATATGTCGAGCCGGCCTGGACACCGCCGGCGGAGGTGAAGCGCGACAACCCGCGCCTTCCCGACGTCATCCCGGGCGGCTCCCCCCACAACCCGATGGGCCTGCGGGCCCTGACGCTCGACCGCGACGAGATCGCGATCCACGGCACCAACCGGCCGGGGTCGATCGGCAGCTACGCGTCCTACGGCTGCATCCGCATGCACAACCGCGACATCGTCGACCTCTACGGCCGCGTCCGGGTGGGCACGCCGGTCCTCATGATGCGCTGACCCGTTCAGGCGGCGCGCGGCTCCGCCTCGTGGGTGAGCACGGCGTAGAGGGCGCTCGCGTCCCGGGCCGCCCGTATGCGGGCGTGGATGCCGGGCTCCCGCAACATGCGGGCGACGCGGGCCAGCGCCTTCAGGTGATCCGCCCCGGCGCCCTCGGGGGCGAGCAGCAGGAACATCATGTCGACCGGCTCGCCGTCGAGCGCGTCGAAATCGATCGGCCGGTCGAGGCGGGCGAACAGCCCGAACATCCCGGCGAGCTTGGGCAGCTTGCCGTGCGGGATGGCGATTCCCTCGCCGATCCCGGTCGAGCCGAGCCGCTCGCGCTGGAGGAGCGTGTCGAAGATCTCACGCTCGTCCCGGCCGACAAGCCGCGAGGCCTGGGCCGAGATGTCCTGGAGCGCCTGCTTCTTGGAATTGGCCCGGAGCATGGGGGCGATCGCCTCCGGGGTCAGGAAATCCAGACTTGGCATCGGTCAAGGACTCGATAGGCTCTGGCCGGAACGCCGGTCGAAGCAAGCTTTCGGCCAGCGTGGCTAACCGTCTTCGGTCGGCGGGTCGACCCAGCCGATCGACCCGTCCCGCCGTCGATATACGACGTTCACCCGCCCGTTGCCAGCATGCCGGAAGACCACGACCGGCGCGCCGGTCAGGTCGAGCTCCACGACGGCGTCGCTGACGGTGAGGCGGCTCAGCGGGCGCGTGGTCTCCGCGATCACGACCGGGTGATACTCCTCCTCCGGCTCGACCTCGTCCTCGTCCGGCGCCTCGATGATGGCGTAGGCGACGGCCGCGCTCGCCGTTACGCCGCGCCCGTCGCCGAGCCTGCCCTTCAGCCTGCGCTTGTACCGCCGGAGACGCTTCTCGATCCGCAGCGCCGATTGGTCGAAGCTCGCATAGGCGTCCGCCGCGATGCCGGAGGCCTCCAGCATCGTGCCGGAGCCGAGATTCACCACGCATTCCGTCCTGAAACCGGCGCCGTCGCGCGACACGATCACGTGACCGGACCCGCCTCCTTCCGCGTATTTGGCGATGGCGTTCTGCACCCGCTCGTGGCCCTGAGCCCGCAGGGCGTCCCCGATGTCGAGATTCTTCCCCGAGATCCTGATCGACATGACATCTCCCAACCCGGTCGCCCCGGAGCTTGCCCGGCGCCGGTCGCCGTCAAACTAGGCCAGGTCGGCGGCGTCGTCATTCCCGCGCCCGCGACGATCCGCGACTCGACAATAGAACTCCCGAGTTCTAGGGACACGGCATCATCTCCCACGGGACGTAGAATGGACGCGGTGGTCGCCGAGCGTTGGCGCGAGGAGCGTCGCGACCGCATCCTCCTGGCCGCGGCGGACGCCTTCGGCCGGGACAGCTACTCGCACGTCTCCATGGATGCCGTCGCCAGGGCCGCCGGCATCGGCAAGCCGACCCTCTACCGGTACTTCGCCAGCAAGGAGGCGCTGTTCGCCGCCGTCTTCGTCCACGCGCTGGACGAGCTCGAAGGGCGGCTCGACCGGGCGCTC
>CALMTJ010000477.1:0-261 GCA_937872715.1 uncultured Methylobacteriaceae bacterium | reverse complement strand
GTCCGAGACCACGGCGCGGGGGCAGCTCGTCGCCCTCATCGCCGCCATCGTGCCGGTGTTCCGCGACCATCTCGTCTCGTCCCGCCTCCTCGGCGGGGGATCGGCCGCGCTGGACCAGTCGCGCCGCCGCATCTTCCGCGAGCGGCGGGCCCGGATCGGGTCGTTCCTGGCGCGCGCCCTCGACGGCGGCATGCGGCGCGGGGAGCTCCGGCGCTTCGACGCGACGCGGGTCGCCCAGCTGACGATCGGGACCGTCTGGAG
>CALMTJ010000476.1:2843-4376 GCA_937872715.1 uncultured Methylobacteriaceae bacterium | reverse complement strand
GCCCCTCCCCGCTGGGGGGAGGGGAGAGCGTCGAGACGCTTCCCGAGCCGCTCGTTCCCGCCATCGACGGCACCTTCAACGTGATCGTCACGGGGGTCGGCGGCACGGGCGTCGTGACCGTGGGGGCGATCCTCGGCATGGCGGCGCATCTCGAGGGCAAGGGCCTCGGCATGATCGACATGGCCGGGCTCGCCCAGAAGGGCGGCGCGGTGTTCAGCCACGTGAAGCTCGCGAACCGGCAGGAGGACATCACCTCCATCCGGGTGACGGCCGGGCAGGCCGACCTCGTGCTCGGCTGCGACCTCGTCGTCACCGGCAACAAGAAGGTCCTGTCCGCGGTCGCGAAGGGCCGCACGGCGCTCGTCGTCAATACGGCCGAGGTGATGCCGGGCGATTTCGCCCGCAACGCCGATTACTCCCTCCCCGCCGAGCGGCTGAAACGGGCGATCGCGGCGGCGGCCGGCGGCGCGACGGAGAACGGGCCGGGCGCATCCTTCGTGGACGCCACCGCGACCGCGCTCGCGACGCTCGGCAACGCCATCGGGGCCAACATGCTCATCCTGGGCTATGCCTGGCAGACCGGCCGCGTGCCGCTCGGGCGCGCCGCCATCCGGCGGGCGATCGAGCTGAACGGCGAGGCGGTGACCATGAACCTCCAAGCCTTCGAATGGGGCCGCCGGGCCGCGTTCGACCCCGCGGCGACCGCGGCCGCGCTGGCCGGCGTGACGACGAAGGAGGCCGGCACGGCCGACCTTTCCGGGACGCTGGACGAGGTCATCGCCCGCCGGGTCGTCTTCCTGACCGGCTACCAGGACGCCGCCTACGCGGCCCGCTACCGAGCCCGCGTCGAGGCGATTCGGGCGGTCGAGTCCAGCGCCGTCCCGTCCGGCACGGCGCTGACGGAGGCGGTCGCCCGCTACCTCTTCAAGCTCATGGCCTACAAGGACGAGTACGAGGTCGCGCGCCTCTACACGGACGGCCACTTCGCCCGGCAGGTGGCGGCCGCCTTCGAAGGCGACAACCTCCGCTACGAGTTCCACCTCGCGCCGCCGCTCCTCGCCCGCCGCGACCCCGCCACCGGCGAGCCCCGGAAGATGAGCTTCGGACCCTGGATGCTGAAGGCCTTCGGCCTGCTGGCGAGGTTCAAGGGGCTGCGCGGAACCGCCTTCGACCCGTTCGGCTACACGCACGAGCGCAAGGTCGAGCGGCGCCTCATCGCGGATTACGAAGCGCTGCTCGACGAGATCGGGGGCCGGCTATCGCCGGCGAACCACGCGTTCGCGGTCGGTCTCGCCGCCATCCCGGAGAAGATCCGAGGCTACGGCCACGTGAAGAACCGCCACCTCGCGGCCGCCAAGGCCGAGGGGGCCGACCTCCTGGCCCGCTTCCGCTCGCCCGAGCCAGCCCTGGCACGCGCGGCGGAGTAATCGCGGCCGCCGGGCCGGAGGTCTAAGCCCAACAGGACCGGATGACCGTCGATGCGTCCTGGCTCGGCGTCAGGCTCGCGGCGTTGTTCGCCCGGCAGAACGGGTC
>CALMTJ010000476.1:2149-2833 GCA_937872715.1 uncultured Methylobacteriaceae bacterium | reverse complement strand
CTCCCGGGCGCCGCGCGCGCGGGCGCGCCCGGCCCCCCCCCCGGCCATGACGTCCGCCTGGTATTCAGGACGTTCGGTAGACGCTCTAAGGCGCCCACCCGCAGCGCGCGGAGGCCTCGTCCAGGCGCTTCTGCGCGGCGAGGCGCTCCGCCGGCGGCATGCGCCGGTAGGCGTCCTGGCTCGGCGTCAGGCTCGCGGCGTTGTTCGCCCGGCAGAACGGGTCCGTGCTCCGGCATCCGCCCGCGAGGATGATCATGGTGATCGCCGCGACGGGGCGGATCTGAGCCAGGATCATCGGAAGAACAGGAGCGTCGCGAGCCCGAGGAGCGGGAGCAGGATCGCGCCCGACCAGGCCAGGTAACCCAGGAAGGACGGCATCCGCACTCCCGCCCCCCGGGCGATGGCGTAGACCATGAAGTTCGGCGCGTTGCCCAGATAGGTGTTGGCCCCCATGAACACCGCCCCGCTGGAGATCGCCGCCAGCGTGCCGGCGAGCGGCCCCATCAGCCGGGCCGGATCGCCGCCCGCGAGCTCGAAAAAGACGAGAAAGGTCGGCGCATTGTCCAGGAACGAGGACAGGAGGCCGGTCAGCCAGAAATAGGCGGCCTCGTTCGGCGACCTGATCCCGGGGCTGCTGCGCGGCGACTTCTTCCTGTGCGCCTCGGAGAAGCAGCGGCACTTCTG
>CALMTJ010000476.1:0-2139 GCA_937872715.1 uncultured Methylobacteriaceae bacterium | reverse complement strand
GAAATAGGCGGCCTCGTTCGGCGAGCCGTCCGGCCGGCTCACGAGGGCGAGGAGCGGCGCGAAGGCGCCCTCCCGGCCGGCAGCCAGCGCCGCCGAGACCGGGATCAGGCAGGCGAAGATCGCCGCGAAGATCTTGGCGACCTCGGCGATCGGCGTCCAGGTGAACCCGTTGGCGACCCGGTTCGCCTCCGGGCTGAGCGCGAGCGACAGCAGCGCCAGCACCACCATCGCGACGTCGCGCAGGAGGTTCTGCCATTCGATCGCGATCGAGCCGACCCGGACGGCGATGCCCGGGCGCCAGATCCCGCTGAGCAGGATGGCGCCGACCAGGAGCGCGAGGAGAAGGAGGTTGACCCGGCCGCGCAGCCCGATCCGGAGATCGTCCGGGGTCGGATCGGGAAGGGGACGGTCCCGGTCGCGGCGGCGGAGCGCGCTGTCGAGCCCGTAGAAGAGTATCAGGAGGGCGCCGGCCACGAACGCCGTCTCGCCGAGGAGGTGCCGGCCCGGCCAGAAGAAGTCGATGCCCCGGAGGAAGCCGAGGAAGAGCGGCGGGTCGCCGAGGGGCGTCAGCGCTCCCCCGACGTTCGAGACGAGGAAGATGAAGAACACGACGACGTGGACGTTGTGGCGCCGGTCGTCGTTGGCCCGCAGCAGCGGGCGGATCAGGATCATGGAGGCGCCCGTCGTGCCAACGAGGCTCGCCAGCACGGTCCCGAGCGCCAGGATGCCGGTATTCACCGCGGGCGACCCGTGGAGGTTGCCGGTCAGGAGTAGCCCGCCCGCGATCGTATAGAGCGCCCCCAGCATGAGGATGAAGGGGAGGTACTCGCCGAGCGCGGCGTGCACGAGGGCGTCGAGCGCCGGCCCCGCGCCCTGCACGAATGCGAGCGGCACGAGCGCGACGAGCGCCCAGGCGCCCGCGATCTTGCCGAGGTGACGTTCCCAATGGTGGGCCACGATCTGCGGCAGCAGGGCGACGGACAGGAGGATGCCGGCGAAGGGCAGCGTCCAGACGAGGCCGAGGGTACGGCCGTCGAGGTCCGCCGCGGCCGCCGGGGTCGCGGCGACGGCGAAGCCCGCGCACATGAGGGCGAGCCTGACGGCCTTCATAGGGTCCTCCTCCCGGTGAGCCGCGGTGTTAGGCGGCAAGCTGAGCCGGTTCAACGCGGAGGGTGGGCTCGCATCCGGGACGGGGGACAGCTAGGCTCCTGCGGAACGCGAAGGAGACGACGGTGAACCAGATCGACCTGAACGGTCACGTGGCGGTCGTCACGGGAGGAGCCCAGGGGATCGGCCGCTCGGTCGTCGAGCGCTTCGCGGCGAGCGGCGCGACCGTCGAGAGCGGGGATCTCGACGGCGCCCTCGCCCAGGAGGCCGCCGCCGCGGGCGGCGGGGCCGTGTCGGGACGGAAGGTCGATGTGACGGATTGGGCGAGCGTGGAGGCGGCGGCGCGGGACGCGGAGGCGCGGCTCGGCGCCGTCGACATCCTGGTCACCTCGGCCGGCATCGCGGGGCCGAACGTGAAGACCTGGGATTACCCGCTCGCCGATTGGAACCGCGTCTTCCGGATCAATGTCGACGGCACCTTCCATTGCTGCCGGGCGCTGATCCCGTCCATGGTCCGGCAGGGCTACGGCCGCATCGTCACGGTCGCGTCCATCGCCGGCAAGGAGGGCAACCCGAACGCCTCCGCCTATTCGGCCTCCAAGGCGGCCGTGATCGCGCTGACCAAGTCCCTCGGCAAGGAGCTCGCCGGCCAGGACATCGCCGTCAACACGATCACGCCGGCCGCCGCCCGCACCCGCATCTTCGACCAGATGACGGCCGAGCATATCGAGTTCATGCTGTCCAAGATCCCGCGCGCCCGCTTCGTCGAGACGCGCGAGATCGCCTCCATGGTGGCCTGGCTCGTCTCGGCGGAGAACTCCTTCACCACGGGCGCCGTCTTCGACCTGTCGGGCGGGCGGGCGACCTATTGAGGCGACCCCGGTCTCCGTGATTGCGAGGAGGCGCAGCCGGCGAAGCGAACCAGGGGCGGACGCTCACCCCATGGCTGGGTCGCTTCGCTTCTCTAGCAAGGATGGGGGAGGAGCAGAGCTATCGCATTTGGCCCGAGCGCATGTCCCTCCCCCTTGCGGG
>CALMTJ010000475.1:1184-7115 GCA_937872715.1 uncultured Methylobacteriaceae bacterium | reverse complement strand
CTCACCGCCGACCGCTTCATGTACGGCTTCGTCTCGTCCCTGAAGGCGCACACCTCGCTCGCCTTCAAGGAGAAGCTGCGGGGCATCGACCTCCTGGTGCTCGACGACGTGCAATTCATCCAGGGGAAGCAGATCCAACAGGAATTCGGCCACACGCTGAACGCCCTGATCGATGCCGGCCGGCAGGTGGTGGTCGCCGCCGACCGTCCGCCGACCGAACTCGAGGCGCTGGACGAACGTGTTCGCTCCCGCCTCGCCGGCGGCCTCGTGGTCGAAATCTCCGCCCTCGACGAGGGCCTGCGCACGGGCATCCTGTCCCAGCGCATCGCGGCCGTGAAGGCGGCCCATCCGGGCTTCGACATCTCCGCCCAGGTGGTGAGCTACGTGGCGAACGCCATCACCACCAACGGGCGCGACCTCGAAGGCGCGGTGAACCGGCTCCTCGCCCACGCGACCCTGTCCAGCGCGCCCATCACGCTCGACACGGCCGAGATCGCGATCCGGGACCTCGTCCGCTCGCGGGAACCCCGCAGGGTCAAGATCGAGGACATCCAGAAGCTGGTCGCGACCCGCTACAACGTGTCCCGCTCGGACATCCTGTCGGAGAGGCGCACCGCAGCCGTGGTGAAGCCCCGGCAGATCGCCATGTACCTGTCGAAGATCCTCACGCTCCGATCCCTGCCCGAGATCGGCCGCCGGTTCGGCGGCCGCGACCACACGACCGTCCTGCACGCGGTCCGCAAGATCGAGAAGGCCCTGGGCGAGAACCCGTCCCTGTCCGAGGAGGTCGAGCTCCTGAAGCGCATGCTCCAGGACTGATCCTCCGCGTACCTCCGCGCCGGCGGAGGCCGGGGCTTACACCGCCGCTCGAGACGGATGCCGGCCTCCGCCGGCATGAGCGGATGTCGGAGAGGACGGACCGCCTCGGGCAGGAGAAGCGGGCTCATTCGGGGTCGAGCAGGCCCAGGCGCTCGACCTCGGCCCATTGGCCGGCGACGAGCTTGTCACCGATGTCGCGGCGGTAGCGGACGTTCGGGATCACGGTGCGGTCGGCGAGGGCCAAGGCGCCCGCCTGGGCGGCCGGGATCGTGTCGCCGGTCCCGGTCACCACCATGGTCCAGCCGTGATACCCGGCCGTGACCCATTCCCCGGCCTCGTCCAGGCCCATCTCGCCCGGATGGATGTGGGCGCGCTCGGCCGGCCCGAGCTCCGGGTCGAACAGTATCGGCAGGCCGATCGGCTCCGGGACCCAGGTGCGGATGTATGGGAAGGGTCGGGACGTCATCACGATCCCGACCGCGAAGCCGGGTCGGGTGTCGAGGCCGCGGAGGTCCCCGGCCGCCATCCCGCGGAACAGCTCGGCCCAGGAGACCGCCTGGAGCGGATCGAGGATCGCGAAGCCCGGGTAGCCGAACCGGCAGGTGAATTCGAGCGGCCAGACGCCCTCCTCGTTCACCACCGTGTTGATGTTGATGTAGCCGAGATAGCCATTCTCGCGGAGCAGCGGCGCCATCCGGGCGAGCGTCCGCTCGAAGAACGTCTTCGTGCGGCGGTAGGTGACGACGGTGCCCATCTCGCCCGTGAGCTCGCCGAGATCGCCCGGGAAGAAGCGCTTGTGCTCCCAATCGAGGCAGGCGGGTTCGAGGAAGCGCCTCCCGTCGAAATAGGCCCCGACGCCCATCTCGACGCCCTCGACATGGTCCATCAGGATGAAGCGCGGCCGCTTGCCATCCGCCGCATGCAGTCTGACGCGGGCCTGCATCACCGCCGCGACGTCGCGTCCGTCCGCCAGGCGGCCGACGTAATTGGCGGCTGCGCCGTATCCTCCGCCCGAGAACTTCAGGACGTCGCGGCCCGGCCGGGCCGCCAGATGAGCCAGCGCCTCCGCCTCGTCGTCGAACTCCCACGTGCCGGCCGTCTCGAGCCCGATCCCCGCCAGAACGGCCTGGCCGTAGGCGCGGTCCTTCTCCAGCTTGTCGCCGTAGGCCGAGCCGCCGATCACGTTGAACCCGTCGCGGCGAAGCTCGTCCTGGAGCGCGCCCCTCCCCTCCGCCACGTTCTCGAAGAGGATGATCCCGTCCGGCCCCGCCTCCCGGACCCAGCCGAGTTGGTCGCGCCATTCCTCCACCCTTTCGACGATCCCGGCCAGGATCCCGTGGCAGAGGGGCTCCGAGATGGAGACCCGGACGGCGTGCCCGTCGGCGATCAGGCGGCAGTAGAGGGCGCCGAGATCGCACGTGTCGCCGATGCCGAGGAACCGCATGCCAGCCCCGCCGGGCCGAAAGGCGCCCGCACACGGTCCGTTAACCGGAGCCCCGGCAGAGATACAGCCCCGGGCGCGGTCCTGCCGCTGATCCGGAAGCGAGAGACCGCCCGCGATGCTGGCCCACCTTCCGGGCGCCCTGCCGGAGGCCTATCAGGAAAGGCTCAGGATCTACGGGCTCGGCGCCGCGGACCTGGAAGCGATCGGACGGCTCTGGCCGGCGATCGCGCCCGCCCTGCCGGCGGGTTTGTCCGATTTCGTCCGGATCGAGCTCGGCAACGCCCCGATGCGCGAGCTGTTCTCCGTCCACGGCAGCGCGATCGAGCGGCTGGAGGCCGGGCACCTGACCCTGGTCCTGTCCGGCCGCATCGACGACGGCTATGTGCGCTCGTGCCAGCGGCTGATCGCCGAGCACAACGCGATGGGCGTGACGCCGCGGACGCGGCTCTTCGCCGCCAACGTGGTCGGCCGGGCCCTGCTGGACCGCCTCGGGCAGGGTCCGTTCGTGTCCGGCCGCCGCGTCGCCCGCGCCGCCAAGCTCGTCGGCAACGCGCTCGCCTTCGACGTCGCGATGGTGATGTCGCTCCAGCAGGAGGCGGCGGAGCAGGCGCTGACCGCCCGCCGGGCCACGATCGAGGGCGCGATCGGCGAGTTCGAGCCCGCGATCCTGTCCGTCATGCGGTCGGTGAGCGAGGCCTCCGGCGCGCTCCGCACCAATGCGGCCGAACTCCGGCAGGTCGCGAACGAGACGGCCGGCCGGATGCGGTCCGCCGCCCATTCCGCCGGCGAGACCACCCGGAGCATCGACGCCACGGCCTCCGCGACGGCCGAGCTCGCCCACGCGATCGGCGAGATCGGCCGCCAGAGCGACGACAGCCTGAGCAAGGCCCGCAACGCGGCGGCCGACGCCAAGACCTCCATGGCGGCCCTCGACCGGCTGGCCGAGGCCGCGCAATCCATCGGTTCCGTGGTGGGCCTGATCTCGAAGATCGCCTCCCAGACGAACCTGCTCGCGCTGAACGCCACCATCGAGGCGGCGCGCGCGGGCGAGGCCGGGCGCGGCTTCGCGGTCGTCGCCGCCGAGGTGAAGGCGCTGGCCGGCGAGACGGGGCGGGCGACGGAGGAGATCGCCCGGCACACGGCCGCGATCCGCGAAGCCGTCGGGCAATCGGTGGCGCAGATCGGCGCCGTCGCGGGCGCGGTGTCGACCATCTCGACCTCCGCGGTCGCGATCGCGGCTTCCGTGGAGGAGCAGGCGGCCGCGACACGGTCCATCTCGGACGGCGTCAAGGTGGTCGCGGCGACGACCGGACGGGCGGGCGACGACATGCGGGCGGTGGACGTCGCGACCGACCGCAACCTCGCGGCCGTGGACGAGATCGTGTCCTGGACCGAGCGCCTCGCCGACGGCGCCGGCGCGCTCGAGCGCGACGTCGGCCGTTTCTTCGGCCGGGTCCGCAGCGCCGGTTAGCGGCCGCGCGATCTCGCTCGGGGCGACCGCGCCGCCCCGAGCCCGATTTGACAATGTCCCGGTCCGGGCGGACAGTCCCTGCCGTTCCGAGGGGAGTCCCGCGAGGGGCTGAGATACGGGTGATCCCGTGACCCTTGAACCTGATCCGGGTCATGCCGGCGAAGGGACTGGAACCGGCGCGTTCGCACACGCCATCCGTCCCCGCTCGCATCCCGAACAACGTCGCGCGCGCTGCGCCTGGGAGCGAGACACATGACCGTTCATGTCGACCCGTCGAAGAGCCAGCTCGCCATCGGCACTCCGGAAACGGTGACGACCGGCCCGATCATGGGCTCCCGCAAGGTCTACGCCTCGCCGAAGGACCGGCCGGACCTCCGGATCCCGTTCCGGGAGATCGCGCTCTCCGACCCGAAGGAGCCGGCCCTGCGGGTCTACGACCCGTCCGGCCCCTACACGGAGACGGATCGCGGCATCGACCTCGCGGGTGGCCTCCCGCAGATACGCGGCCCCTGGCTCGCCACCCGCGGCTTCGAGACCGTGCCCGGCCGCGCCGTAAGGCCCGAGGACAACGGCAACGTTCCGGTGGACCGGCTCGTGCCGGAATGCCCGGCCCCCCGCGCGATCCTGCGCGGCCTCTCCGGCCAGATGGTGACCCAGTACGAGTTCGCCCGCGCCGGCATCGTCACGGACGAGATGGTCTTCGTGGCGCACCGCGAGAACCTCGCCCGCGAGGAGGCGGTCGCCGGCGCGGCCGAAACGATCGCGGACGGCGAATCGTTCGGCGCCGCGATCCCGGATTTCGTCACGCCCGAATTCGTCCGCTCCGAGATCGCGCGCGGCCGCGCCATCATCCCGGCGAACATCAACCACCCGGAGGTCGAGCCGATGGCGATCGGCCGGAACTTCCTCGTGAAGATCAACGCCAATATCGGCAACTCGGCCGTCACCTCAGGCGTCGCCGAGGAGGTGGAGAAGATGGTGTGGGCGACCCGCTGGGGCGCGGACACCGTCATGGACCTCTCGACCGGCCGCAACATCCACAACATCCGCGGCTGGATCCTGCGCAACTCGCCCGTGCCGATCGGCACCGTGCCGATCTACCAGGCGCTGGAGAAGGTGGACGGCGACCCGCTCAAGCTCGACTGGGAAGTGTTCAGGGACACGCTGATCGAGCAGGCCGAGCAGGGCGTCGACTATTTCACCATCCATGCCGGTGTGCGCCTCGCGCACGTGCCGCTCACCGCGAGCCGCGTCACCGGCATCGTCTCGCGGGGCGGGTCCATCATGGCGCGCTGGTGCCTGGCCGGGCACCGGGAGAGCTTCCTCTACGAGCGCTTCGACGAGATCTGCGACATCATGCGGGCCTACGACGTCTCCTTTTCGCTCGGCGACGGCCTGCGCCCCGGCGCCCGCGCCGACGCCAACGACCGCGCCCAGTTCGCCGAGCTCGAGACGCTGGGCGAGCTGACCAAGGTCGCCTGGGCCAAGGGCTGCCAGGTGATGATCGAGGGCCCCGGCCACGTGCCGATGCACAAGATCAAGGTCAACATGGAGAAGCAGCTCCGTGAATGCGGCGAGGCGCCCTTCTACACGCTCGGCCCGCTGACGACGGACATCGCGCCCGGCTACGACCACATCACCTCCGCGATCGGCGCCGCGCAGATCGGCTGGTACGGCACGGCCATGCTCTGCTACGTGACGCCGAAGGAGCATCTCGGCCTGCCGAACCGCGACGACGTGAAGACGGGCGTCGTCACCTACAAGATCGCCGCCCACGCGGCCGACCTCGCCAAAGGCCACCCGGCCGCCGCGCTCCGCGACGACGCGCTGTCGCGCGCCCGCTTCGACTTCCGCTGGGTCGACCAGTTCAACCTCTCCCTCGACCCCGACACGGCCCATTCCTTCCACGACGAGACCCTGCCCAAGGACGCCCACAAGGTCGCCCATTTCTGCTCCATGTGCGGACCCAAATTCTGCTCGATGAAGATCACCCAGGACCTCCGCGCCGAGGTGCAGGCGATGGGCGACAACGAGCGGCGGGCGCTGGAGGTGACGTCCGCCGAGGCGGAAGCCGGGATGGCGGCGAAGAGCGCGGAGTTCCTGGAGGGGGGCGCTAAGCTGTACGTCGACGCCGCGGAGTAGCCGCGGCGCCGATCCTCTCGCGCCGTGATGGGCCCGCGCGGCCCGGCGCCGGGGG
>CALMTJ010000475.1:546-1174 GCA_937872715.1 uncultured Methylobacteriaceae bacterium | reverse complement strand
GTGGGTGGCCGGGCTCGGCCCGGCCCCCCACGTCCATACGCGGCCGTCACGCCGGAGGTGGAGCGTGTCGCAGCGCCGTTCGTTGGTGGCCGGGCCAAGCCCGGCCATGACGGCGCGAGAACGGTCGTGGCCAACGGCGCTCCTCAGCATTCGGGGACGTTGACCGCGAGGCCGCCGCGCGAGGTCTCGCGGTATTTGTCGTTCATGTCCGCGCCCGTCTGGCGCATGGTCTCGATCACCTGGTCCAGAGACACGCGGTGGTCCCCGTCGCCGCCGAGCGCGAGAGAGGCCGCGTTGATGGCCTTGACGGCCCCGAAGGCGTTGCGCTCGATGCAGGGGATCTGGACGAGGCCGCCCACGGGGTCGCACGTCATCCCGAGGTGATGCTCGATCGCGATCTCGGCCGCGTTCTCGACCTGCGCGTTCGAGCCGCCGAGCGCGGCGACGAGGCCAGCGGCCGCCATGGCGGCCGCTGAGCCGACCTCGCCCTGGCAGCCGGCCTCCGCGCCCGAGATGGAGGCGTTGCGCTTGATGATGGCACCCACGGCCGCGGCGGTCAGGATGAAGGTCCTCATGCCGTCCCGATCGGCGCCCGCGCAAAAATCGCGATAATAGCGCAGGACGGCCG
>CALMTJ010000475.1:0-536 GCA_937872715.1 uncultured Methylobacteriaceae bacterium | reverse complement strand
CGGACGTCGAGGGCCCGTTCGTGCAGGCCAACTGGGGCAATTCCTGGCCCGGGCCGGGATCACGCCGGCCGCCCCGTTCGTCGGCGCCGTGACGACGCGCCCGCCGCACGCGTTCTCCTCGTTCACCGCGATCGCGAAGGCGGACACGTATTCGAAGGGCTCCGCCGGGGCCGGCGCATTCGCGCCGCGCCGCGCCTGGAGGCGGTCGAAGAGGCCGCGCGCCCGCCGCCGGACCTTGAGCCCGCCGGGCAGCTCGCCCGTCCCCGCGAGCCCGCGTTCGATGCAGGCCAGCATGACGTCGACGATCCGGTCGATCGCCGCGAGCGTCTCGGCCTCGCTCCGGACGGCGCCCTCGTTGGCGAGGGCGATGGCGGCGAAGGATCGGCCGAGACGCTCGCCCAGCGCCAGCAGATCCGCCGCGCTGCGATAGGGAAAGGGCGGCGGCGGCCCGTCGCGCCGCGCGGGAGGCGCTCCCTCCCGCTCGACGAAGCCGCCCCCGACCGAATACCAGAGCTCCCGCTCGAGCGACGTTCCGT
>CALMTJ010000474.1:4010-4259 GCA_937872715.1 uncultured Methylobacteriaceae bacterium | reverse complement strand
GTCCGGCGTGCCCACCTGTTCGAGGCGGCCCCGGTGCAGGATAGCGACGCGGTCGGCGAGCTCCAGCGCCTCGTCCTGGTCGTGGGTGACGAACACCGTCGTCTGGCCGGTCGCGTCGTGGATGTCGCGGAGCGAGCGGCGGAGGTCGCGCCTGACCCTGGCGTCCAGCGCCCCGAACGGCTCGTCGAGGAGCAGGAGGCGCGGATCAACCGCGAGCGCCCGGGCGAGCGCGATGCGCTGGCGCTGCCC
>CALMTJ010000474.1:0-4000 GCA_937872715.1 uncultured Methylobacteriaceae bacterium | reverse complement strand
GGAGAGCTGATGCGGCCGGCGGTCGCCGTAGCCTTCGAGTTGGACGAGGCGCAGGAGGTCGTCGACCCGCCGCCGCATGGCTGCCCGGGTCGGGCGTTCCCGCCCCCGCACCTTCAGGCCGAAGGCGATGTTCTCCGCCACGCTCATGTGCCGGAAGAGCGCGTAATGCTGGAAGACGAATCCGACCCGGCGCTTGCGGACCGGGAGCCTGGTCGCGTCCTCGTCGCCGAACAGGACGCGTCCGGCATCGGGCTGTTCGAGGCCGGCCATGATGCGCAGGAGCGTGGTCTTGCCCGAGCCCGACGGGCCGAGCAGCGCCATCAGCTCGCCCGACCTCACGGCGAGGTCGATCCCGGCCAGCGCCGACGCCGTCCCGAATTCCTTGACGATCCCGATCGCCTCCACCTGCACGGACAGGGCTCCGTCAGCGGGCGGAGGCCGACGCCAGCGCGCCGGCGAACCGCCATTCGAGGAAGGACTTGATCGCGAGGGTCACGAGGGCGAGCCCCGCCAGCACGGACGCCATCGCGAAGGCCGCGACGAGGTTGTACTCGTTATAGAGGATCTCGACATGGAGCGGCACCGTGTTGGTGAGGCCCCGTATCCGGCCGGACACGACCGAGACGGCCCCGAACTCGCCCATCGCCCGGGCATTGCAGAGCAGCACGCCGTAGAGCAGCGCCCATTTCACGTTCGGCAGCGTGACGTGCAGAAAGGTGCTCCAGCCGGACGCCCCGAGGGTAAGCGCCGCTTCCTCGTCCGTCGTGCCCTGGTCCTGCATCAGGGGGATGAGCTCGCGGGCGATGAACGGGAAGGTCACGAACACGGTCGCCAGCACGATCCCCGGCAGGGCGAAGATCACCCGAAGGCCGCGCGCCTCAAGCCAGGGGCCGAGCAGGCCCTGCGCACCGAATAGGAGCACCAGGATGAGGCCCGCCACCACGGGCGAGACGGAGAAGGGCAGGTCGATCAGCGTGACGAGGAGGCTCTTGCCCCGGAACCGGAATTTCGCGACCGCCCAGGCGGCCGCCACCCCGAAGACGAGGTTCAGCGGAACCGCGGTCGCGGCCACGAGCAGCGTCAGACGGATCGCGGCGCGCGCGTCGGGATCGTCGAAGGCCGACCGGTAGGCCGCGAGGCCTCCTCGGAACGCCTCGGCGAAGACTGCGACCAGCGGCAGGATGAGGAACAGGGCCAGGAAGCCGAGAGCGATCCCGATCAGGACGCGCCGCATGACGAGCGGCTCGGAGGTGACGCCGCCGGCCGGTCCCGCGGGGTCGGGCGGGCGCGAGCGCCCGGCGGACCTAGCCAAAGCCGAGCCTCCGGCGGGCATAGGCTTCGAGGAGGTTGATCACGAGGAGCGCCGCGAAGGCCGCCAGCAGCATGACGGTGGCGACGGCGGTGGCGCCCTCGTAATCGTATTCCTCGAGCTTGATGATCACGAGCAGCGGCGCGATCTCGGACACGAAGGGAAGGTTGCCGGCCACGAAGATCACGGAGCCGTATTCGCCGAGCGCCCGGGCGAAGGCGAGCACGAACCCGGTGAGGAGCCCCGGGAGCAAGGGCGGCAGCAGCACGGACAGGACGGTTCGCGCCCGGCTCGCCCCGAGCGTCGCCGCGGCCTCCTCCAGCTCGCGGTCGATCTCCCCGATCAGCGGCTGCAGGGTCCGGACCGTGAAGGGCAGCGCCACGAAGACGAGGGCCACGAAGATGCCGAGCGGCGTGAAGGCGATCCTGATCCCGAGCGGCGCGAGGAGGCTGCCGATCCAGCCGTTCGGGGCGTAGAGCGAGGCGAGCGCGATCCCGGCGACCGCGGTGGGGAGGGCGAAGGGAAGGTCCACCGCCGCGTCCACGAGGCGCCGCCCGGGGAAACGGTAGCGCGTCAGCACCCAGGCGGTGAGAAGCCCGAAGGCGGACGCCACCCCGGCCGCCGCGAAGGCCGTCCCGAAGGAGGTTCGGAGAGCGGCCGCGACCCGGGGGTCGGCCGCGATCGCCACGAAGCCGGACCAGCCGATCCCGGCGGCCCGCAGCACGAGCGCGGCGAGCGGGAGGAGCACGATCAGCGTGAGGTAGATCAACGTGTAGCCGAGAGCGGGGCCGAAGCCCGGAAGGGCGCTCGGCTGCTTCAGCCGCCAGGCACGGGCGGCCATGCCGTCAGCGGCCCGCCCCGGCGGACCCGGCATGGAGGCTCCTGGACCCGGCATGCCAGCGTGCCGGGCCGGGGATCGCGCCCAGGAGCGTGGCCCTGGCCAGGGCCGGCCCAACCGCCCATCCCCCGCCTAAGGCGAGCCTTCCTGCCCGCGGCGTTCGACGGGAAAGTCGCGTTTGGTCCTGCATCACGGGCGCCTCCTTCCGGCGCCCACCTTCCCCCATCCGGCCGCGTTCCACAAATCCGGCGGCGCGGGGTTCCGGCCGGCCGGGTGGTCGCGTTAGGGTAGGACTTGCCCCTCCAGGAGCCCCGATGAGCCTCGATCCCGCCCTCTCCGAACGCATCCTCCGGGCGGTGGATGACGGCTTCTTCGACCAGGTGGAGTTCACGCGGGAGCTCATCCGCTTCCGCTCGCTCCGGGGCGAGGAGCAGGCGATCCAGGACCACCTCTTCCGGGTTTTCCGGGACCGCGGCCTCTCCACCGATCGCTTCGCCATGGACCGGGAGGCGATCGAGGCGCATCCGGGGGGCGCACGCTTCTCGTCCGAGCATTCGGAGGCCCCGATCGTGGTCGGCATCCATCGGCCGAGGCGGGAGAACGGGCGTTCGCTGATCCTTCAGTCGCATGTCGACGTGGTCCCGGCCGGGCCGGCCGCCATGTGGACGCACCCGCCCTTCGAGCCCGCGATCGACGGGGACTGGCTGTTCGGCCGCGGCGGCGCCGACATGAAGGCGGGCGGAGCCGCCAACCTCTTCTGCCTGGACGCGCTCCGCCGGATCGGGCTCCAGCCGGCCGCGACCGTCACGGTCCAGTCGGTCGTCGAGGAGGAATCGACCGGCAACGGCGCGCTGATGACCCATCTCCGCGGCTACCGGGCGGATGCCGTCCTCATCCCGGAACCCGAGGACGAGAAGCTCGTGCGGGCCAATATCGGCGTGCTGTGGTTCACCGTCGAGGTCCGGGGCCTCCCCGTCCATGTCCGGGAAATGGGAAGCGGCGCGAACGCGATCGACGCGGCCTATCGGGTGATCGCCGCGCTCCGCGAGCTGGAGGAGCGCTGGAATGCCGAGAAAGGCCGGCACCCGCATTTCGAGGAGGAGGAGCATCCAATCAACCTGAATGTCGGCCGGATCGAGGGCGGCGACTGGGCCTCGTCCGTCCCCGCCTGGTGCCGGCTGCATTGCCGGATCGCGATCTATCCGGGACGGCCGGCCGCCGACGCGGCCCGGGAGATCGAGGAGGTCGTCTCCGCCTTCTCGCGGGCCGACGGCTTCCTGGCCAACAACCCTCCTCGCGTCAGCTTCGACGGCTTCTTCGCCGAAGGCTACGTGCTTCCCGAAGGGTCGGACGCGGAACGGGCTCTGGGCGATGCCCACCGGGCCTCGACGGACCTCCCGCTCGAGACCTTCATGACGGCCGGCTACCTCGATACGCGCGTCTACGCGCTCTATGATCGCGTCCCGGCCCTCTGCTACGGGCCGGCGAGCCGCAACATCCACGGCGTCGACGAATGCGTGAGCCTCCCGTCGCTGAAGCGGATCACCGGCACCATGGCCCTGTTCGTCGCGGAATGGTGCGGGGTCGAAGCGCTTGCCTGACCTCGATCCCGCCCGCCTCCGCTCGGACCCGCGCGTGGTCTGGACGGAGGACGTGATCCGCTTCTCGGACACGGACCTGAACGGGCACGTCAACAACTCGGCTTTCGCGGTGTTCTGCGAGAGCGGACGGGTCAACCTCATCCGAGGCACCCTCGCGCCGACCCGCGAGCCCGGGACCTATTTCGTCGTGGCCCGGCTCGCGATCGAGTTCCGGGCGGAGATGCACTACCCCGGACGGGTCACGTCCGGGAC
>CALMTJ010000473.1:1581-7644 GCA_937872715.1 uncultured Methylobacteriaceae bacterium | reverse complement strand
GGCCTGCCGGCACCGCGCCGCGCGGCGTCGCTCGGGCGCCCGTCAAACGGCATGACGCTCGGCATCCCGGTGCTTGAAGGTGAGCCCGTGGCCGGGCCGGGACAGGTCCGGCGTGATGAGGCCGTCCCGCGGGACCGGCGCTCCCTCGAACAGGGTCCGCTCGATGCGGACGTGGTCGGCGAACCATTCGAGGTGGCGGAGGCGCGGGGCCGCGCAGGCGGCGTGGAGGTGCATCGCGGGCGCGCAATGCCCGGACAGCGGCGTGTGGAACGCGTCGCAGAGCGCGGCCGCCGCCAGGAAACCGGTGATCCCGCCGCATCGGGTCGCGTCCGCCTGCTGCACGTCGACGGCGCCCGCCACGAGCATGCGCCTGAAGGAATCGGGGTCGTAATTGTACTCGCCCGCGGCGATGTCCATGCCGACGGGCGCCCTCTCGCGCACGAAGTGCAGGCCGTCGAGATCGTCGCCCGAGACCGGCTCCTCGAACCAGGCGACCCCGAGATCCGCGGCCTGCGCCGCGACCGCCAGGGCCTCGCGGGGCGAGAAGGCGCCGTTGGCGTCGATGAACAGGGCCGCGCCCCCGATCGCCCGCCTCGCGACCTCCATGCGGTGCGGGTCGCGCGCCGGGTCGGCGCCGATCTTCATCTTGACGAAACGGCAGCCGTCCTCGTTGACCCAGCCGTCGAACTGGTCGCGGAGCTGCTCGTCCGACGCCGTCGTGAACCCGCCCGATCCGTAGATCGGGACCGTCTCTCGCAGGCTCCCGAGGAGGGTGGCGAGCGGCAGGCCGAGGATCCTCGCCTTCAGGTCCCAAAGGGCGAGATCGACCGCGGAGACCGCGGTCGCGGCGATCCCGTCCCGCCCCATGTTGCGGACGGCAGCCCAGAGCGCGCGCGTCACGGCCCCGACATCCATCGCGTCGTGGCGAAGGGCAGCCGCCGCGAGGCTGCCGTCCACCAGAGGGGCCGCAGCCGCGGCACCATAGGTGAAGCCGATCCCGGTCTCCCCTCCGGCCTCGGCCTCGACCAGCACGAGAGTCGTGGACGACCAGGCGATCGTGCCGTCGCTCTCCGGGCCGTCGGTGGGAATCGTGTAGGCGCGCGCGCGGAGCGCCGTGATCGGCGTTCCGCCGCCGGGACGGGCGAGCACGGCCGGCCCTCGGGTCAGCTCTTCGCGTCGCCGGGCAGGATGGAGGCCAGGACCTGCCGGGCCGTGTCGACGAGGAGGCCGCCCTCCTCCGGATCGCCCTTCAGGAGCATGGAGGTGAACTTCCGGGCTTGTTCCAGGGAGATGTGCGGCGGGAGCGGCGGCACTTCGGGATCGGTCTTCACCTCGATCACCACCGGCACGTCGGAGCGGAGCGCCTCGTCCCAGGCGGCCCCGACCTTGTCCGGGTCGTCGACATAGATGCCCTTGAGGCCGATCAGCTCCGCGAACTTGTGGTATGGCACGTTCGGGATGACCTGGGTCGCCTCGAATTTCGGGTCGCCCTCCATCACCCGCTGCTCCCAGGTCACCTGGTTCAGATCCTCGTTGTTCCAGACGCAGCAGATCCAGGTCTTGTTGATCCAGCGGTGGTGGTACTTCGCGACCGTGATCAGCTCGGACATGTTGTTCATCTGCATGGCGCCGTCGCCGACGAGCGCGATGACCGGCCGGTCGGGATGCGCCACCTTGGCGGCGATGGCGTAGGGGACGCCCGCGCCCATCGAGGCGAGCCCGCCGGAGAGCGACGCCATCATGCCGCGCCGCATCTTCAGGTCGCGCGCGAACCAGTTGGCGCAGGAGCCGGAATCGCACGTGACGATGGCGCGCTCGGGAAGGCGCGACGACAGCTCCCAAGTGGGGCGCTGCGGGTTCACCGGGCTCGCCTTGGCGTGCGCCCGCTCCTCCATCAGCGTCCACCAATCCTTCACGTTGGCGGCGATCGTGTCGCGCCAGGACGTGTCGGTCTTCTGCTGAAGGAGAGGCAGGAGCGCCTTCAGGGTCTCGGCCGCGTCGCCGACGAGCGGCACCTCCATCGGGTAGCGAAGCGACAGCATGTCCGGCTTGATGTCGATCTGCACGCCCCGCGCCTGCCCCTCCGGCGGCATGAATTCCGAATACGGGAACCCGGACCCGATCATCAGGAGCGTGTCGCAATCCATCATCAGGTCCCAGGACGGCTTCGTCCCGAGGAGGCCGATGGAGCCCGTGACCCAGGGCAGGTCGTCCGGCAGGGCGGCCTTGCCGAGAAGCGCCTTGGCGGCGCCGGCCCCGAGCCGGTCCGCGACCGCGATCACCTCGTCCGTCGCCTTGAGCGCGCCGGCGCCGACCAGGATCGCGACCTTCTTGCCGGCATTCAGCACGGCGGCGGCCCGCTGCAGGTCGGAATCGTAGGGCACGACCTTCGGGGCCGTATAGCCGACGCCGGAATGTATCGTCCCGTGCTTGCGGGCCGGCTCGGCGTAGGGCTCGTCCTGGATGTCGTTCAGGAACACGATCGCGGCGCCCGTGCGGTCGCCCGTGGCCGACCGGATCGCCCGGGGGCCGAGGTGGGGGGGGTGGGCCGGGACGGAGACCCGCTGGCCGAGGTCGCCCGCCCCGTCCTTGAACATGACCTGGAGGTCGATCTCCTGCTGGTAAGGGCCGCCGATCGCGGCGCGCGCCTGCTGGCCGGCGATGGCCAGCACCGGCTGGTGGTCGAGCCGGGCATCGTAGAGGCCGGTCAGGAGGTGGGACGCGCCGGGGCCGGATGTCGCGAGGCACACCCCGAGCTCGCCCGTGAACTTGGCGTAGGCGGAGGCCATGAACGCCGCCATCTCCTCGTGCCTGACCTGGATGAACTGGAAGTCGTCGCCCGTCCGCTTGAGGGCGCCGAGGAGGCCGTTGATGCCGTCGCCCGGATACCCGAAGATCGTCGTGACGCCCCACTCCTTCATCCTGCCCCAGAAGTAATCGCCGACGGTCTGGGCCATGATGCGGGTCCGTTCAGGGGGCGGCCTGCCGCCGCTGGCAGCACCGAAACGTGAGGTGGACGAGGCGGTTCCTCGCCGGGTCGATTTGTCGGGGGTCAGTTCTCGGCCCCGTCTCCTTCCGTGTCGGCGGCTCCGTCCGGCGCCGCCCGGCGCCGCGTCGCTTCGGCGCTCGCCTCCTCGAAATAGGGCGCGATGATCGGCCAGGCAGGTGCCGGGATCTGGATCACGAGGGTCTCCTCCCCCGGGATGGTGAACTCGACCTCGAGCGTGATCCCGTCGCCGGACACGGACAGGCTCCTCACGCCGCTCGTCTTGAATACAGGCACTGCGCTCTCCCGCCGCCCGGAACCCGATAGCGTGCCGCCGCCCGCCTGACAAAGCGGGCGACCGATGTCCCGGTCACCCCCCGGGCGGGGTCGGGTGGATGAACGGCCATGGCGAGGCTTCCGAGCCTTGCGGCACCTGCACCTCTATCAGGGACGGCTCGTCCGCCGCGAGCGCCGCCGTGAGGACGGGCCGCAGCGCCTCCGGACTCGCCACCCGCGCGCCCTTCACCCCGAAGGCGGCGGCGAGCTGCACGAAGTCGGGGTTCTCGAGAGCCGAGCCGATCAGGCGGTTGCCGAAGCCCGTGCGCTGGTCCCGCATGACGTTGCCGTAGGACGCGTTGTTGAACAGGAGCGTGACGAGCCCGATCCGCTCCTGGGCGGCGGTCGCGAGCTCGCCCACGGCGAACATGAAGCCGCCGTCGCCTGTCACGGACAGGACGGCTCGATCGGGATGGGCCGCCTTGACGCCGAGCGCGGTCGGGAAGCCGTAGCCTAGCGTGCCCTGATAGCCTTCGGACACGTAGGTCCGCGGAAGGTAGACCGGGAAGCCGAAGTAGGACGCGAACCCGACCTGCGACAGCTCGCCCACGAAGAAGCCGTCGCGCGGCAGCACGTCGCGGATCACCTCGAGGTAGGACATCTGCGGCTGGACGGCCGCGATCTCGTGGCTGGCCTCGGCCTCCGCGGCCGCGATCTCCGCCCGTGAGCGACGGCCCTTTCGCGGCCCGGAGCCGGCACGGAGGCGGCGCACGGCCTCCAGCAAGGCCCGGGCGCCGTCTCCCGCGTCGGCCAAAATGCCCGCATGCGGCACGAGCCGGCCGAACTCGGCCGGATCGACGTCGATCCGGATCACGTGCGGCGGCGCTTCGGGCCGGTCGATCAGCCGCATCATGCCGCTCCAGCGCATGAACGGCATCTCGAGGCGGGTTCCGATGCCGACGAGCGCGTCCGTCCCGGACCAGAGCCGGTAGGCGGCGTAGGACGACACGCCGAGCGGGGTGTCCTCCCCGACGACGCCACGGCCGCCCCGGAGGGCCGCGACCGGCGCATCGAGCTCGTCCGCGAGCGCGCGGACCGCCTCGGCCGCCCCCTGGGCGCCGCTGCCGGTCAGGATCAGGGGAGCGCGGGCGGCGGCGAGGATGCGGGCTGCTGCCTCGACGGTCTCCGGATCGGGCGCGGGCGGCGGGCGGCGGACGGCCCGCGGCAGGGGCGAGACGGGCGCGCTCGACGCCATGACGTCCCAGGGCATCTCGACCGCCACGGGCCCTGGGCGGCCGCTCAGCATCTGCCGGAAGGCCTCCGCCATCACGGTCGGCGTGTCCTCCACCTTGTCGATGCGCTCCGCCCATTTCACGATCGACCGCAGCGTGCCGAGCTGGTCCGGCAATTCGTGAAGATGGCCGCGGCCCCGGCCCAGGAAGGCGGACGGGATCTGGCCGGTGATGCAGAGCACCGGCGCGTTGGCACCGTAGGCGGTGCAGAGCGCCGCGCCCGTGTTGAGGACCCCCGGGCCGGGCACGACGGAGAACACGCCAGGCCGCCCGGTCGAGCGGGCGTAGCCGAAGGCCATGTAGCCGCAGGCCTGCTCGTGACGCGCCCCGAAGGTGCGGATGGCCGGTGCGCGCTGCCCGAGCGCGTCGAAGAACGGGTACATCTGCGCGCCGGGCAGTCCGAACACCGTGTCGACCCCGTTGGCGAGGAGCGCGTCCGCGATGGCCGCCCCGCCCGTGACGGAGACGGCGGGAGCGGGCTGGTTCTGGCCTGGGATCATGGTCGGATCGTCACGGAACGGGATCGGGCCGTCCCTGCCCGGTTCGCGGCCGGGGAGCAATCGGTGACGTCCCGTCCGGGACTCAGCCCTTCCCCTCCCGGCGGCGACGCGGTAGGCCGCGGCATCATGACGGACATCCCGGCCGCACCGCGCACCGTTCGGGCGGGCGGCGTCGCCTTCGGCAACGCCCTCCCGCTCGCCCTCATCGCCGGCCCTTGCGTGATGGAGAGCCGCGCCCACGCGCTCGAAACGGCGGCGGCCCTGAAGGAGATGGCGGCCCGCCTCGGGATGGGGCTCGTCTACAAGTCCTCCTTCGACAAGGCGAACCGGACGTCCTCGGCATCGGCGCGCGGCATCGGAATGTCCGCCGCGCTCGACGTCTTCGCGGAGGTGAAGGAGCTCCACGGCCTCCCGGTGACGACGGACGTGCACGAGGCCGGCCAATGCGGGCCGGTGGCCGCAATCGCCGACATCCTGCAGATCCCGGCCTTCCTGTGCCGGCAGACCGACCTCCTCCTCGCGGCGGCCGCGACCGGCCGGGTCGTCAACGTGAAGAAGGGCCAGTTCCTGGCGCCCTGGGACATGGCGAACGTCGCCCGCAAGGTCCGGGAGGCCGGCAACCCGGACGTGATGGTGACCGAGCGCGGCGCCTCCTTCGGCTACAACACGCTCGTTTCCGACATGCGCTCCCTGCCGATCATGGCCGAGACAACGGGCGCGCCCGTGGTCTTCGACGCCACGCATTCGGTCCAGCAGCCCGGCGGGAGGGGCGACACGTCGGGAGGGGAGCGCCGCTTCGTGCCCGTGCTCGCCCGGGCCGCGGTGGCGGTGGGCGTCGCCGGAATCTTCATCGAGACCCACCAGGATCCCGACCGCTCGCCCTCCGACGGCCCGAACATGGTGCCGCTCGCCGCCCTGCCGGAACTCGTGGCCGAGCTGAAGGAGTTCGACGCGCTCGCCAAGCGCGGGAGGGCCTGACATGGCCGGGCCGGAACCGGACGCCCGGCGC
>CALMTJ010000473.1:0-1571 GCA_937872715.1 uncultured Methylobacteriaceae bacterium | reverse complement strand
CTCTCCGGCTTCGCCTCCACGCTCGCGATGCGGTTCTTCGACCCGATGGTCGGGGTCATCGCGCGCGACCTCTCGGCCGACCCGGCCCGGATCGCGCTGCTCGCGAGCGCCTTCGCGCTTCCCTACGCCTTCGTGCAGCCGGTGCTCGGACCGATCGGCGACGCGCTCGGGAAGGAGCGCATCATGACGGTGTGCCTCGGCCTGCTCGCGGCGGCGCTCTTCGCCTGCGCGCTGGCGCCGAACGATGCCGTGCTGTTCGGAGCCCGGATCCTGTCCGGCGCGGCCGGCGGCGGCATCATCCCGCTCGCGCTCGCCACGATCGCCGACCGGGTCGAGATGGCCAACCGTCAGGTCGCGATCAGCCGGTTCCTCGTCTTCTCGATCGCCGGGCAGCTGATCGGCGGCACGGTCGCGGGGCTGCTCGCGGACCTGTTCGGCTGGCGCGAGGTGGTCGGCCTCGCGGCCGCCGTCGCCCTCCTGGCCTTCCTGGCCTTCCTGTTCGGGGTCGAGCGGCCGACGCGGCCGCCGGGCGGCTTCACCTTCGGCGTCGCGGGCCGGCGCTATTGGCGGATCGTGAGGCTGCCGCGCGCGCAGGTGCTCTTCGCCGCGGTGTTCGTCGAAGGCATCGTGGTGTTCGGGCTTCTGCCCTACATCGCGCCGCTCCTCGAAACGCGCGGCGCGGGCGGCGCCTTCCAGGCCGGGCTGATCCTGGCGAGCTTCGCCGCGGGCGGCGTCACCTACACCTTCATCGTCGGGTGGCTCCTGCGCGTCTTCGGCGTGCGCCGGATGCTGATGGTCGCCGGGCTCATCATCGCCTTGGCGCTGTCGGCCTTCGGCCAGTCGCCGTCCTGGGGATGGCAGGCCGCCCTGTTCTTCGCGACCGGCTGCGCCTTCTACATGCTCCACAATTCCTACCAGACGCAGGTGACGGAACTGGTCAGCGACGCCCGCGCCTCGGCCGTGTCGCTGCATGCCTTCTCGTTCTTCTGCGGGCAGGCGCTGGGACCCCTGATCGTGGGCCTCCTGCTCGGCCGGAGCGGCGTCGCCGCGACGGCCGTCGCGTGCGGGATCGGAGCGCTGCTCCTCGGGGTGATGACCGCACTGGCGCTCTTCCCCCGTCAGCCCCGGCCCCTGTAGGGCGGGACGCCCTGGTCGGGCAGCCAGAGCGAGGCGGGCGGCTCGCCCGTCTGCCAGAACACGTCGATCGGCATCCCGCCGCGCGGGTACCAATAGCCGCCGATCCGGAGCCAGCGCGGCGCCAGCAGGTCGCGGAGCCGCTTGCCGATATCCAACGTGCAGGCTTCGTGGAAGGCGCCGTGGTTGCGGAAGCTCGCGAGGTAGAGCTTCAGCGACTTCGATTCGGCGAGCCAGCCTTCCGGCACGTAGTCGATCACGAGCGTCGCGAAATCGGGTTGGCCCGTCACGGGGCAGAGGGAGGTGAATTCCGGCGCCGTGAAGCGGGCGACGTAGTTCGTGTCCGGGTGCGGGTTCGGCACGCGGTCGAGCCGCGCCTCCTCCGGTGAGCCGGGAAGGGGCGCATCGCGTCGGAGCAGGAGATCGGGGGCGGTCGG
>CALMTJ010000472.1:36945-40760 GCA_937872715.1 uncultured Methylobacteriaceae bacterium | reverse complement strand
GACGATCACCGCCTCCCCGTCCATATAGTCGTTCGGCGTGCCGCCGAAACCGAAGCGGCCGTAGGCGCCACCGACATAGCTCGGCATGGTGACGGCCGTGATGCGCACGACGAGCCGCGGCCCGGGACCCATCCGGTCGGCGAATGCTCGCCCGAGTTCGTTTCGGAGCGCCACCGCCACGCTGTCCGCGTAGGGTCCGAGCCCCGACGCCCGCAGCGGCCCCACATCGACCGCGATGCCGGAGAACCGCGCAGCCGCCTCCTGCGCGAGAGCCGGCGCCATCGCGGCGACGCTCGCGGCGGCCAGGCCGCCGCACATCGCTCGTCTCGTCAGCATCCGGCCTCTCCCGCGAGCGCGTCGCCGATATCAACTCGCGCGCGACCCGGGGGTTCGCCGTCCGGGCGGCGGCCTATTTCGGAGGCGCTCCGAAATCCAGGATCGGCGGATCGTCGCCGCCCGGCATCCCGGCCCCGGGCAAGGTGAGCGAATCGAGGCTGCGCTGCACGGCGGCCGGATCGATCGCGGCCTGGCCGCCGAGCCAGTAGGTCACCGATTCCGGCCAGGCGATCACGACCACCACCAGAACAAGCTGCATCGCCACCCACGGGATCGCGCCGAGATAGATGTCCGAGCTCTTCACCTCCTTCGGCGCGATGCCCCGGAGGTAGAACAGCGCGAAGCCGAAAGGCGGGTGCATGAAGCTCGTCTGCATGTTCACGCAGAGGAGGACGCCGAACCAGATCAGGTCGATATTGAGCTTGGCGGCGACCGGGACCAGCAGCGGCAGGATGATGAAGGCGATCTCGAAGAAGTCGAGGAAGAACGCCAGGAAGAAGACGAACACGTTCACGAAGAGCAGGAAGCCGATCTGCCCACCCGGCAGGTTGGACAGGAGGTGCTCGATCCAGCGGCCGCCATCCATCCCTTGGAAAACGAGGCTGAAACAGGTCGATCCGACCAGGATGAACACCACCATGGCGGTGATCCGCATCGTGTTGTCCATGCCCTCCCGGACGAGCGGCCAGGTCAAGCGCCGGTGCAGCGCGGCCAGCACGATGGCGCCGACCGCCCCCATCGCGCCCGCCTCCGTCGGGGTCGCGAGGCCGAGGAAGATCGTGCCCAGCACGAGGAAGATGAGGACGATGGACGGGATCATGCCCCAGAGCACGCGCCGGACGAGGGGCCAGCCCATCTCGCCCCTGGCCTCGGGCGGCAGCGGCGGCATGGTCTGCGGCCGCAGGATGGACATCGCGACGATGAACAGGATGAAGATCGCGACCTGCAGGATCGAAGGCCCGATCGCGCCGAGATACATGTCGCCGACCGAGCGGCCGAGCTGGTCGGCCAGCACAACCAGCACCAGCGAGGGCGGGATGAGCTGCGTGATGGTGCCGGAGGCCGCGATGACGCCCGTCGACAGGCGCATGTCGTAGCCGTAGCGCATCATCACCGGGAGGGAGATCACCCCCATCGCGATGACGGAGGCCGCGACCGTGCCGGTGATGGCGCCCAGCACCGCCCCGACCAGGATCACCGCGTAGGCGAGACCGCCCGGAATCTTGCCGAACAGCTGCCCCGTGCCCTCGAGCAGGTCCTCCGCCAGGCCGCATCGCTCCAGGATGGCGCCCATGAAGGTGAAGAACGGGATGGAGAGCAGCAGCTCGTTGGAGATGATGCCGTAGAACCGGAACGGCAGAGCCTGGAGGAAGTCCGGGCTGAAATGGCCGGTCCAGACGCCCGTCACGCCGAAGAACAGCCCCACGGCCGCCAGCGAGAACGCGACCGGGAAGCCGAGGAGGAGGAAGCAGATCATGCCGCCGAACATCAGCGGCGGGATGGGTCCGAAGGCGAGCATGGCGGGATCCCCGGGCGCGGCCTCAAGGGTTACTGGAGCGGCTTCTCGTACTTGACCTCCAGCGACATCCGGCCCTGGAGGATCAGGATGCGCTTGATGAGCTCGGACAGGCCCTGGAGCGTCAGCAGGCCGAAGCCGAGTGGCAGGAGGAGTTTGGCCGGCCACAGGATCAGCCCGCCGGCGCTCGACGACACCTCGCCGGACCTGAACGACGACAGGAAGAACGGCACGGACAGGGAGAACAGGAAGAGCGTCACCGGCAGGAAGAAGGCGATGAAGCCGACCACGTCGATCCAGGTCTGGCCGCGATCGGACAGGGAGGAGAAGACCAGGTCCACCCTGACATGCTCGTTCATCCGGAGCGTATGCGCCGCGCCCAGGAAGACGAGCGCGCCGAACATGTACCACTGGATCTCGAGCCAGCCGTTCGACGAGTAGTTGAACAGGTAGCGGATGCTGGCATTGCCGGCGCTGACCAGGCAGGCGAGGAGGACGAGCACGGACGCGACCGTGCCGGCCCACCCGCTCAACCGGTCGACGGAGCGGCTGAAGAGCCGGAGAACGTGCACGAGATCCCCCCGGTAGTGCCGGGCTTCGAACGGCCCGTCGGTCGGGCTCTGGAGGGGGATGCGGCGCCAGTCAAGCCGAACGAAAGTCAGGCCCGGGTGGAGGCTTCGGGACTCGGGCGCGCCGGCCTAGCGGAACGCGACGGCGACGATCTCGTAGCTCTTGCCGCCGCCGGGCGTCGTGACCTCCACCGTGTCGCCGACGCCCTTGCCGATCAGCGCCCGGGCGATGGGGGAGCCGATGGACAGCCGGCCGGACCGCACGTCGGCCTCCGGCTCGCCCACGATCTGGTAGGATTTCTCCTCCTCCGTGTCCTCGTCCACGAGCTTCACGGTAGCGCCGAACTTCACCTTGTCGCCCGTGAGCTTGGCCACGTCGATGATCTCCGCCCGGGCGATCATGGATTCGAGCTCCATGATGCGGCCCTCGTTCAAGGATTGGTTCTCCTTGGCGGCGTGATACTCAGCGTTCTCCGACAGGTCGCCGTGCGAGCGCGCTTCCGCGATCGCCTCGATGATGTTCGGACGGTCGACCTGCTGGCGGCGTTTCAGCTCCTCCTCCAGAGCCGCGAAGCCTCCCCCGGTGATCGGTACTTTGTCCATCTTCGTTCTCTGGAATGATGCCAGGAGGCGGACGGGATCCGGCCCCGGGCGGGTATAGCCGCCCGCCGGCGTGCGGACCTCATCGGCGGCACGCCGCGGGAGTGTGGGATAGGAGGCCGTCCTCCGCAAGAGGGCGTCGCCGATCGCTCGGATTTTACGAGAACTCGCTTCAAAACCATCAGTCTTCGTCCAAGTGACCGTCTTATCTCTCCGCATCGCGGGCTGTCCCCGGACGGCGACGCAGATCGGGAGAGGACCGTGCACCGCAAGCCGTTCGTCACGACATGCGCCCTGTTGGTCGGGTCGATGCTGGTTCCCGTCGCGGGTGCCGTCACCTGGCCCGGCGGCGCCGGATTCGCGGAGGCGTCCGAGTTCTACTCGCGCCGCCGGGTGAACGGGACATGGATCACGGGCAAGTTCGCCAAGGCGGAGGTGGACGCGGAACTCGGCCGCATCGGCCGCTTCCGCCGGCCGGTGCGCAAGGGCGTGCGGCGCGCCGTCCGCAAGAGCCCGGCCCCGCCGGCGGCCGTTTCCGAGCCTCGGTCGCCGGCCGGGACGCGCCCCCACACGGAAGCTCGGCCGGCACCGCCCGAAACGGGACCGGCCGTCGTCGCGAGCGCCCCGCCAGTGGCCGTACGGGCTCCCGAACGGGAGGCCGCAGCGGTGGTACCCGTTCCGGTGGAGACGCCCTCCGGGGCGACGGCCGCCGCCCCGGAGCCGTCCGCCGTCGTGCCCGATTCCGACCACATGGAGAAGCTCCGCCTCGGCCTGCAGCGCAGGGCCCTCGCCAT
>CALMTJ010000472.1:0-36925 GCA_937872715.1 uncultured Methylobacteriaceae bacterium | reverse complement strand
GACCTTCCGGATGACGTCCCCGTCTCCGGCCTCCTCGAAATCCGCCACCACGACCGAAGACGCGTAGGCGGCGGCGTCCTCGCCCGTTCGGCCGATCAGCCCGGCCGCCCACAGGCCGAGCAGCTTGTTGCGCCGGGCGGTGGCCTTGAACCGAAGCTCCTCGTCATGCGCGAACTTCCGCTCGAAGCCGTCCCGCCGCTCCTCGAACGATGCCATCCGTGCCGTCCCTCCGCCGATGTCGCCGTACATATCGGTCGCGGCCAAGCTTCTGCCAGCCTTGGATAAGTCGCTTTCGATCACCATAGACCGGCAGAACACCCGACGCGCGTTGTACCCCGATGGCTGATCGTCTAGGTTCGGCCCTCGCGGCGTTGGTCGGCCTTCACCGACCCTGACCGCGCCGCCGCGGACGCGCCGTTCTTGCCAGGAGCCCCGGCCACCCATGGATTTCCTCAAACCACGGTACACGCCCATGAACCGTCGCCGCCGTATCTACGAGGGCAAGGCGAAGGTCCTCTACGAGGGCCCGGAGCCCGGCACCCTCATCCAGCACTTCAAGGACGACGCGACCGCCTTCAACGCCAAGAAGCACGAGGTCATCGACGGCAAGGGCGTGCTGAACAACCGGATTTCCGAGTTCCTCTTCCAGCACCTGAACGACATCGGCGTGCCGACGCATTTCATCCGCCGGCTCAACATGCGCGAGCAGCTCATCCGGGAGGTGGAGATCATCCCGCTCGAGGTGGTGGTCCGCAACGTGGCGGCCGGGTCCCTGGCGACGCGGCTCGGGCTCGAGGAGGGGACGCAGCTCCCTCGCTCGATCATCGAGTTCTACTACAAGAACGACGCCCTGAACGATCCGATGGTGTCCGAGGAGCACGTCACGGCCTTCGGCTGGGCGACACCGCAGGAGATCGACGACATCATGGCGCTCGCCATCCGGGTCAACGACTTCCTGTCCGGCCTCTTCCTCGGCGTCGGCATCCGGCTCGTCGACTTCAAGATGGAGGCGGGCCGCCTCTGGGAGGGCGACCTGATGCGCATCGTCGTGGCGGACGAGATCTCGCCCGATTCGTGCCGGCTCTGGGACATCAAGAGCCAAGACAAGCTCGACAAGGACCGCTTCCGGCGCGACCTCGGCGGCCTCATCGAGGCCTATTCGGAGGTGGCTCGCCGCCTCGGCATCCTGGGCGAGAACGAGAAGATCCAGACGACGGGTCCGCGCCTCGTCCAGTGACCCGCGGCGAGAGCACGGTCACCGATCTCGAAGCCCGGCCACCCGCCGGGCTTCTTCGTTCAGGCCGCCCGCCTGCGGCAGCCGAAGGCCTTCTGCGGGAACGGCGGCGGACGAATCCGGTTGGTCTCCCCCGCGTTCCGCCCCGGCGGGACGCTCACACGAGGCTTCGTTCGATGAGACGCATATTTCCGGCCGCGCTGGCGGCCGCGACCTTGTTCACCCTCCCGGCGCTGGCGCAGGGCCTGCAACCGTCCGGGACCAGGGCGGGCGGCCCCGGCCAGGCGGGAGCCCCCGGCGAGATCGCGCCCGAGCAGCGCACCTACCTGCGCGGCTACGTCTCGCGGCGCCCCGGCGCCCCGGTGACGCTGGCCGAGCCCGTGCGGCGCGGCTACGTGGTGCCGGGCACGGTGGAGCTGTCGCCGTTCGACGACGACGTGTACGGCACCGTCCCGACCGCCCGCTCCTACCGGTACTTCCGCAGCGGCAGCGGCGTGGTGCTGGTGGATCCGAACACCCGGGCGGTCGTCGACGTCATCGACTGAGTCGATCGCTGGCCGCCGGGGCGTTCCGGCGGCCTGACCCGGCAGGCGGACCGGGCCAAGTTGCCGACCGGGATCGCGCGTAAGCCGGGCATATGCGCTACAACGGCCCATGAGTGAGTTGGAGTCGGCTTCGTCCTTCGGCGCCCGGCCGGGGGCCGGGCGGGCGCGTTGGCTCGCGGCCGGCCTCCTGGCGGGGTTCGGTGCGGCGGCGCTCGGGGGTTGCCTCGACATGGCGCTCGTGAGCGGGATCGTCTTCCCGCCCACGGTCCCGGGCCTGCCGGCCGGCTCCTACACCTCCTTCCCGGTCGGGCTCTGGGTGACGGAAGGCGGGATCGAGGCGCGCGGCATCGCGGCCTGCCTCGCCCCGGGCTGCGAGCCCGCGCTCGCGGCGGGCCTGTTCCTGGCGAGGGGGCCGGACGCGGCCCGGCTGGCCCGGATCGCGGACGATCCCGAGGGGCTCGTCCGCGCCCTTCGGGGCGGCCGTTCCGGCAAGAGCCCGGCGGCCGGGACGATCGTCTCGGCCGAGCGGATCCGCGAGAACGGGTGGCGCGGCTTCGCGCTCCGCATGGCGCGGACGGACGGAACGGGCGCGGCGTTCGGGACCGTCCTGGTGCGGCCGGCCGGCGGAAACCTTTCCGCGATCCTGGTCGTAGCCGCTTCGGCTGAGGCGACGCGCCGCGTGACCCGCGACATCGCGGCGGCGGCCGGCTGACGCGCCCTGGCGCGAGGACGCCCTCGTTTGCACTCCGGAACGGCGGCCCTTAGCCTTCGGGGCGATGAACGGCCGCGAAGGCCGTCGCGGGAGTTTCCATGACACGCCCTGCCCGTTTCCGGTCCGCTTCCCTCGCCGTGCTGGCCCTGGCGGGCGCCGCCGCCCTCGCCTCGCCGGCCGCCGCGAAGACGCTCGTCTATTGCTCGGAAGGCAGCCCGGAGAACTTCTACCCGGCGGTCAACACGACGGGCACGTCCTTCGATGCCAACAGCCAGATCTACGGCCGGCTCGTCGATTTCGAGCGCGGCACCACCAACGTCGTGCCGGGGCTGGCGGAGCGCTGGGAGATCTCGGACGACGGCAAAACCTACCTGTTCCATCTCCGCCGCGGCGTGAAGTGGCACTCGAACCGGGCCTTCAAGCCCAGCCGCGACTTCAACGCGGACGACGTCCTCTTCGCGGTCGAGCGGCAATGGAAGGAGGAGCATCCCTTCTTCAAGGTCACGAGCTCCAACCACACCTATTTCAACGACATGGGCATGCCGAAGCTGCTCAAATCGGTCGAGAAGGTGGACGATCACACGATCCGGATGACGCTGAACTCGGCCGAGGCGCCGTTCCTGTCCGATTTCGCCATGGAATATGCCGGCATCCAGTCGAAGGAATATGCCGACGCGATGCTGAAGGCCGGCACGCCCGAGAAGCTTGACCAGGAGCCGATCGGCACCGGCCCGTTCTACCTCGTCCAGTACCAGAAGGACGCGGTGATCCGTTACAAGGCCTTCCCCGAGTTCTGGGGCGGGAAGGCCAAGATCGACGACCTCGTCTTCTCCATCACGCCGGACGCCTCCGTCCGCTGGGCCAAGCTCCAGAAGGGCGAGTGCCACGTGATGCCGTACCCGAACCCGGCCGATCTCGACGCCATCCGCAAGGACGCGAACGTGACCGTGCTGGAGCAGCCCGGTCTCAACATCGGCTATCTCGCCTACAACACGCAGAAGAAGCCGTTCGACGACGTGCGCGTCCGCAAGGCTCTCAACATGGCGATCGACAAGAAGGCGATCCTGGACGCCGTGTACCTCACGACAGGCATCGCGGCCACGAACCCGATCCCGCCCTCCATGTGGTCCTACAACAAGGAGGTGAAGGACGACCCGTTCGATCCGGCGGCGGCCAAGAAGATGCTGGCGGAAGCCGGCTTCCCGAACGGGTTCGAGACGGACCTCTGGGCCATGCCGGTGCAGCGGCCCTACAACCCGAACGCCCGCCGCATCGCCGAGCTGATGCAGGCCGACCTCGCCAAGATCGGCGTCAAGGCCGAGATCAAGAGCTTCGAATGGGGCGAGTACAGGAAGCGCCTGCAGAACGGCGAACACCAGACCGGCATGCTCGGCTGGACGGGCGACAACGGCGACCCCGACAACTTCCTGAACACGCTGCTCGGCTGTTCCGCGGCCCAGCCCGGCGGCGGCAACACGGCCAAATGGTGCAACAAGGAGTTCGACGACCTCGTCGTGAAGGCCAAGGCCGTGTCGGACCAGGGCGAGCGCGCCAAGCTCTACGGGCAGGCCCAGGTGGTGTTCAAGCGCGAGGCGCCCTGGTTCACCATCGCGCATGCCGTGCAGCTGAAGCCCGTCCGCAAGGAGGTGGTGGATTTCAAGCTGTCGCCCTTCGGGCGGCACACCTTCTACGGCGTCGACCTGAAGTAGCGGCCGCCTACGCGGCCGCCATACCCCGCCGAGGCGTGCTCCGGCACGGCGATTGCCTCGACGTTCCGGACCGCCGTCCCGCGGTATGACTGGAAGGCGAGAGATGGTCCCGAGCCCGGCAGCCGCGTTTTCCACGGACATCTCCGTCCGCGCCGTCGACGAGGTCCCGGCGGCGCCCGCGCTCCTGACGCTCGGGCTCCAGCACGTGCTGGTGATGTATGCGGGCGCCGTCGCGGTGCCGCTGATCGTCGGGCGAGCGCTGCGCCTCCCGCCCGAGCAGGTGGCGCTCCTCATCAGCGCCGACCTGTTCGCCTGCGGGATCGCGACGCTGATCCAATCCTACGGGATCCCGGGCATCGGCATCCGGCTCCCCGTGATGATGGGCGTCACCTTCGCGTCGGTGACCCCGATGCTGGCCATGGGCGCGACGCCGGCGGTCGGGCTCCTCGGCATCTACGGCGCCGTGATCGTCGCCGGGCTGTTCGGCCTCGGGGTCGCGCCCTTCGTCGGCCGGCTGCTGCCGCTCTTCCCGCCGGTCGTGACCGGCACGGTGATCCTGGTGATCGGCGTGACGCTGATGCGGGTCGGCGTCGGCTGGGCCGGCGGCGGCTTCGGCAACCCGAATTTCGGCGATCCCGGATATCTCGCGGTCGCCCTCTTCGTGCTCGCCGTGATCCTGGCGCTCACCCGCTTCACGAGCGGCTTCGTCGCCAACGTGTCCGTGCTGCTCGGCATCGTGGCCGGCATGCTCCTCGTGATCGCGCTGGGCCAAGTCAGCTTCGCCAAGGTCGCGGCCGCCCCCTGGTTCGATCTCGTCTACCCCTTCCAGTTCGGCTGGCCGACCTTCGACCCGGTCGCCTGCGCGACGATGTGCATCGTCATGATCGTCGTGATGATCGAATCGACCGGCATGTTCCTGGCGCTGGGCGAGATCACCGGCCGGAGGGTGGAAGGCGCCGACCTGACGCGCGGCCTCCGGGCGGACGGGCTCGGCACCCTCATCGGCGGCGTCTTCAACACCTTCCCGTACACGTCCTTCTCCCAGAATGTGGGGCTCGTCGGCGTGACGGGCGTGCGCTCCCGCTACGTCACCGTGGCGGGCGGCGCCATCATGCTGGTCCTCGGCCTCATCCCGAAGCTCGCGGCGCTCGTCGAGGCGGTGCCCCAGCACGTGCTGGGCGGGGCCGGCCTCGTCATGTTCGGAATGGTGGCGGCCACGGGCGTCCGCATCCTGGCGGCCGTCGATTTCGCCCGGAACCGCAACAACCTCTTCATCGTGGCGATCTCGATCGGATTCGGGCTGATCCCGCTCGTCGCGCCCGCCTTCTTCAAGAAGATGCCCGAGGTGCTGCTGCCGCTCCTCGATTCCGGCATCCTGCTCGCCTCCATCGTGGCGGTGCTCCTGAACGTCGCCTTCAACGGGCTCGGCGCCCATTCGCGGGAGGGCGCCCTGGCGGCCGCGCACGCGGCCGACATCTGAGGGCCGCCGTTCCCAGGCGCTCCGGCCGCGTGTAGCCTCGCGGCCAGGATGCTGCGTTTCGCCCTCACGCGCCTGACCCTGATCGTCCCGACGCTGGTCGGGATCACGGTCCTGGCCTTCTTCCTCATCCGGCTCGTGCCGGGCGACCCGATCGAGACCATGGCGGGCGAGCGCGGCATCGATCCCGCCCGGCACGAGGCCCTGCGCAAGGCCTACGGTTTCGACCGGCCGCTCTACGTCCAGTACGGCGTCTACCTCGAGCGGTTGCTTCACGGCGATCTCGGCCGGTCGATCTCGACCAGCGAGCCGGTCGGGAGCGAGTTCCTGACGCTGTTCCCGGCAACCGTCGAGCTCGGGGTCGCCGCCATCCTGTTCGCGCTGCTTCTCGGGCTGCCGGCCGGGATCGTGGCCGCCATCCGGCGGAACACGATCCTGGACCAGGGCGTGATGGGGATCTCGCTCACCGGCTATTCCATGCCGATCTTCTGGTGGGGATTGCTCCTCATCCTCCTGTTCTCCGTCCAGCTCGGCTGGACGCCGGTCTCCGGCCGCATCTCCGTCCAGTTCTTCGTCGAGCCGGTGACCGGCTTCCTGCTCGTCGACACCCTGCTGGCCGGCGACCGGGACGCGTTCCGGAGCGCGCTCTCGCACCTCGTCCTGCCGGCGGTCGTGCTCGGCACCGTGCCGCTCGCCGTGATCGCCCGCATGACCCGCTCGGCCATGCTGGAGGTGATGGGCGAGGATTACATCCGGACCGCCCGGGCCAAGGGGCTGCCGCCGCTCAGGGTCGTCGGGCTGCACGCGCTCAGGAACGCCCTGATCCCGGTCGTCACCGTGATCGGGCTCCAGGTCGGAATCCTGTTCACGGGCGCCATCCTGACGGAGACGATCTTCTCTTGGCCGGGGATCGGCAAGTGGCTGATCGAGGCCATCGGCCGGCGCGACTACCCGGTCCTGCAGGGCGGCATCCTGCTGATCGGCGCCGTCGTGATGGCCGTGAATCTCGGGGTGGACCTCGCCTACGGGCTGATCAACCCCCGCATCCGGCACGGGCGGTGAGCGCCTAGATTCTCGGCACTACGCCCGTCGAGACGCCCGATGCGGCGGCGCCTCCGGGCCGCTGGCGCGAGCTGTGGGGCGACTTCGCCTAGAATCGCGGCGCGCTCCTGGGTCTGGCGCTCATCGTGGCCGTGATCGGCCTGGCCGCCGTGGCGGACGCGGTGGCGCCCTACGGCCCGAACCTGACGAACTCCGCCGCTTTCCTGCGGCCGCCGGCCTGGCAGGAGGGCGGCTCGACGGCGTTCCTGCTCGGCACGGACGCGATCGGCCGGGACATGCTGTCCCGGCTCATCCACGGCGCCCGGCTCTCCTTGTCGATCGGGATCGCCGTGGTGGCTTTGTCGGCGAGCGTCGGCGTCGCGCTCGGGCTCGTCTCGGGCTTCGTCGGCGGCGTCACGGACGTGCTCGTCATGCGGGCCATGGACATCCTGCTCACCTTGCCGAGCCTCCTCCTCGCCATCGTGGTGGTGGCGATCCTCGGCCCCGGGCTGATGAACGCGATGCTGGCGGTCGCGGCCGTGCTCCTGCCGCATTACGTCCGGCTGACGCGCGCGGCCGTCATGTCGGAGCGGGGCCGCGACTACGTCACCGCATCCCGGATCGCCGGCGCCGGCCCGCTCCGGCTCATGGTGTCCGAGATCCTGCCGAACTGCGCCGCGCCCCTGATCGTGCAGGCCTCGCTCGGGATCTCCACCGCGATCCTGGACGCGGCGGCTCTGGGCTTCCTCGGTCTCGGCGCCCAGCCGCCCTCGCCCGAATGGGGCACCATGCTGGCCGATGCGCGCGAATTCGTGCTCCGGGCCTGGTGGGTCGTCACCTTCCCGGGCCTGATGATCCTCGCCGTGGTGCTGGCCTTCAACCTCGTCGGCGACGGCCTCCGGGACGCGCTCGACCCGAAGCTGAAACGGTGAGCGGCGCCGCGACGTGGATCGGCCCCGCGATCGTGGCGGCCGTCATCTCCGCCCTGGTGACCGGGATCGGCTGGTTCGTCTCGGAACGGCAGGCGAGCCGGCGGGAGGCGGCGCAACGCCGGGCGCGGACGGCTGACATGCAAACCGCGTTGCTCGCAGAGATCAGGGCTAGCCGACACAGGCCGAGCAGCCTTCTCGACCTTCGCGCCACCATCGACCGAGCTCTCGACGAGCGGCCTGGGCAGGATCTGTTCGTCACTCGGCCGACGCCGCCTCTCATCCTGAATGCCGTGCTGTCGGACATCCACATGCTTCCAGAGCCGGTCATCGACCCCGTCGTGCTGTACTATCGACAGCTCAGCGCCATAGCCCTCCTCGTCGACGACCTGCGAAGCGACCGATTTTACACCCTGGATGATGTGAAGAAGGCCACTCTGTACCGCGACTACGTCGACCTGCTGATCTTTGCCGATACTTTGGCGGCGCAAGCGGCGGAGGCGATCGGGCGTGCGCTCAATATATCGGCCGAGGGTTCGTCGGGCCTGAGATCGGGCGCGGGGCGGGACGGGGCGGCGGTGCCGGACGAGGCTTCCAGATCCAACCCATGAATACGTCCTTCCACCTTGGCGGCAGACGGTATCACATCTGATGCCGCTCCTCGACATCCGCAACCTTTCCGTCACCTTCCCGACGTCGGCCGGGACCCTGCGGGCGGTCGACGATGTCAGCCTGACGGTCCGGGAAGGCGAGTTCCTGGGCGTCGTGGGCGAATCCGGCTCGGGCAAGAGCGTCACCATGATGGCCGTGATGGGCCTCGTCGGCGCGCCCGGGATCGTCCGGTCGGGGCGCCTCGCCTTCGCGGGGCGCGACCTCCTGACCATGCCGCCTCGCGAGCGGCGGGCCATCGCGGGCCGCGATGTCGCGATGATCTTCCAGGAGCCGACCACCAGTCTGAACCCGTGCTTCACGGTCGGCTTCCAGCTCGCGGAGGTGCTGCGGCTGCACGAGCGGATGGACGGCAAAGCCGCGCGGCGCCGCGCGGTCGCCCTGCTCGACCAGGTCGGCATCCCGGCGCCGGAGAGCCGGCTCGGAGCCTTTCCGCACCAGCTCTCGGGCGGCATGAACCAGCGGGTGATGATCGCGATGGCGATCGCCTGCAACCCGCGCCTCCTCATCGCGGACGAGCCGACGACGGCGCTGGACGTCACCGTTCAGGCGCAGATCCTCGACCTCATCGCGGATCTCCGGCGCGAGCGCGGCATGGCGGTCGTGCTCATCACCCACAACATGGGCGTGGTCGAGGACACGGCCGACCGGGTCGCCGTGATGTATGCCGGGCAGGTCGTGGAGGAGCGGCCGGCGGCCTCCCTCTTCGCCTCGCCTCAGCACCCCTACACGGCGGCGCTGCTGGCGGCCCGCCCCGAGGCGAGCGCGGGCGGGACGCGCCTCGCCACCATCCCGGGCGTGGTGCCGGGCCTGTCGGACCGGCCGGCCGGCTGCCTCTTCTCGCCGCGATGCGCCTACGCGACGGACCATTCCCGCCGGGTCGGGCCAGAGCTGACGCCGTGGGAGGATGGTCTCGGGCGCGCCCACTCCCCGCTCGGCGACCCGTCGCGCGCCGCCCGCATCGCGGGCGACGGCCCGACGGGCGCGGCCTGTGAGGAGGTCGCGTGAGCCCTGTCGTCGCCGCGCGCGACCTCGTCCAGGTCTACGAGGTCGGGCGCGGCCTCTTCCGCGAGCCGGGCCGGCTCCGGGCCGTGTCCGGCATCTCCTTCGCGATCGAACCCGGCCGCACACTGGCGGTGGTCGGCGAATCGGGCTGCGGGAAGTCGACCCTCGCCCGCATGGTGACGCTGATCGAGCCGCCGAAATCGGGAGCCCTCACGCTGGACGGGATGGACGCCGTCCGGCCGGCGCCGTCCGAGCGGACGCGGCTGCGCCGGGCGGTGCAGCTCGTCTTCCAGAACCCGTACGGGTCCCTCAACCCGCGCAAGACGGTGGGCGCCATCCTGGAGGCGCCGCTCGCCATCAACACGGACCTGCCGGCCGCCGAGCGGACCGAGCGTGCGCGGGCCATGATGGCGCGGGTCGGGCTCCGGCCCGAATATGCCGACCGCTATCCGCACATGTTCTCCGGCGGCCAGCGCCAGCGCATCGCGATCGCCCGCGCCCTCATGCTGTCGCCGAAGCTCGTCGTCGCGGACGAGCCGGTCTCGGCGCTCGACGTGTCGATCCAGGCCCAGGTGCTCAACCTCCTGGCCGACCTCCAGCGCGACCTCGGCCTCGCCTACCTGTTCATCTCCCACGATCTCGGGGTGGTGCGGCACATCGCTCACGACGTGCTCGTGATGTATCTCGGCCTCGCCGTCGAGCACGGCCCGAAGGAGCGCATCTTCGCGCGGCCGCTGCATCCCTACACGCAGGCGCTGCTCGCCTCGACGCCGGGGCTCGGCCCCGGCCGTCCCCGCATCCGTCTCCGGGGAGAGCTTCCCTCCCCGCTGAACCCGCCCGCAGGCTGCGTGTTCTCGACCCGCTGCCCGCACGCGACGGACTTCTGCCGGACGGACCGGCCGCCCCTGCGTCCGCTCGCGTCGCGCCTCGTCGCCTGCCATTACGCGGAACGCTTCCTCGACGACGCGGGAGACCTCGATACCGATAGCGCCTTGCGGCCGGCGGGGGGGGCCGCTATAGCGTCGCCTTCCTCAGTCGGAGTGTAGCGCAGTCTGGTAGCGCACCACGTTCGGGACGTGGGGGTCGCAGGTTCAAATCCTGCCACTCCGACCAGGACTCGGCTCCTTCCCGGGAAGCTTCCGCATGACCGTACCGTGCGGTCCTGAAGATCGCCTACGTCGTGACGGGACCCTGACACGGCATATGGGGCGGGTTCACCGCCCCATGGTGTCGTCCTGCCCTCAGGCCATCTTCTTCAGGTCGGCCAGGAGCGCCAAGTGCTCCTTGACCATGCCGCGGACGAGCTTCGTCGCGTTCACCGTCTCGCGGTCCTTGCCGACCTTCAGGTAATCCTCCTGGATCGCGAGCAGGACCTGGTGACCCTCCGTCTGCGCCTCCACGAAGGCCCTGTCGAAGGCGGCCCCCGCCTTCATCTTGGACAGCTTGTCGATGGTGTCGGCCATCTTCGGGTCGGCCATCGGCTTCATGGCGGGATCCATCGACATCAGGATCTCGGCGACCGTCGTCTGCTCGTCGTGCTCGAACTTGGCGAATTCCTTCACCTTGGCGTTCGTGGCCTTCTCGAGCCCGATATCCGCGACCTTGAGGGAGGCCGTGCCGGCCATCCCGGTCTTCATGGCGTGGGTCTTCTCCGCCTCCCCCATCGGCGCGGTCGCCATCTGAGCGAGGGCCGGGGTGGCTGCTGCCGCGCCGGCGAGCAGGGCGAGCGTCATTCGTCTGTCCATGGGTGTCACCTCTTCGGCATCACTCCTCGAGGGGAGGTTCGTCGATCCGATGCGGGTCAACCGGAAACGGGCGAGGTCGTTGCGGTCTGCCCGCGCACAAAACCGCGACGAGGGGCGGCCGAGCGCTTCCGGTCCCGCTTCGCCGGGCGGCCGCGGCGTCCCGGACGCGACCGGAGGCTGCTTGACCCGCCCTGCCCGGCGTGGAAGCCGTCCGGGACATGGGAGTCCTGAACATCGTCCTCGGCCGGCGGCTCGCCAACCGCGAGGCCAGCGGCCGAAAGATCGGGGTCTTCGAGGCCGTGCCGGCGATGGGCCTCGACGGGCTCGGCTCCTCGGCCTACGGGCCGGAGGCGGCGCTCACCGTCCTGATCCCGCTCGGCGGGGCGGGCCTGTCGACGCTCGGCTGGGTGATGGCGCCGATCGTGGCGCTGCTCGTCATCCTGTTCCTGTCGTACTGGCAGACGATCCAGGCCTATCCGAGCAACGGCGGCGCCTACATCGTCGCCAAGGAGAACCTCGATACCAATGCGAGCCTGCTGGCGGCCGCTGCGCTGATGATCGACTACGTGCTGAACGTCGCGGTCGGCATCTCGGCCGGGGTCGCGGCGCTCGTCTCCGCCGTCCCGTTTCTCCATCCCTACATCCTGCCCCTCTGCCTCGTCATCCTGTTCCTCGTCACGGTCGTGAACCTGCGGGGCACGCCGGAAGCGGGCCTCCTCTTCTCGGTCCCGACCTACCTGTTCGTCGCGAGCTTCGCGGCCGTCGTGGCGATCGGCCTCGGCAGGGCCCTGCTGGCAGGCGGCATTCCCGAGCCGGTCGTCGCGCCGCCCAAGCTTCCGGACGCGTCCGAAACGGTGACGTTGTGGCTCCTGCTGCGGTCCTTCGCGGCCGGGTGCACGGCCATGACCGGGGTGGAGGCCGTCTCCAACGGCATGAGCGACTTCAAGGACCCGCCGGTGAAGCACGGGCACCGGACCCTCGGCGCCATCGTGGCGATCCTCGGATCGCTCCTGGTCGGGATCGCGGTGCTGTGCCGTGCCTACGGCGTCGGCGCCATGGACCAGACGCAGGACGGCTACCGGAGCGTCCTGTCGCAGCTCGTGGCGGCCGTGGTCGGCGAGGGACCGTTCTATTACGTGGCGATCGGCTCGCTCCTCGCCATCCTGACCCTCTCCGCCAATACGAGCCTCGTCGGCTTCCCGCGGCTCTGCCACGTCGTGGCGGAAGACGGGTTCCTGCCGAAATCCTTCGCGATCGCCGGGCGGCGCCTCGTCTACGATGTCGGGATGCTCTACCTCGCGGCCGCGTCGGGGCTCCTCTTGATCGCCTTCGGCGGGATCACGGACCACCTGATCCCGCTCTTCGCGATCGGAGCCTTCCTGACCTTCCTGATGTCGCAATCCGGGATGGTGGCGCATTGGCTGCGGCAGGGCCGCGACCCGCAGGGCGGCGGGCGACACGGGTTCCACCTCGCCATCAACCTCACGGGTGCCGTCACCACGGCCGTCGCGCTGGCCGTGATCGTGGTGGCGAAATTCGCCGAGGGCGCCTGGATCACGATCCTGGTCATTCCGGCCACCATCGCGCTGCTGAAGGCGATCCGGCGCTATTACGACGACCTCGCGGCGCGGCTGCGGCAGCCCGGTCCCCTCGACCTGTCCGGCCTCAAGCGACCCGTCATCCTGGTGGCGGTCGAACGCTGGAACCGGATCACGGACAAGGCCCTCGCCTTCGCGCTCGCCATGACCCCGGATGTCATCGCGCTGCACCTCACGAAACTGGCCGGACCTGACGCGGCGGAACACGAGCGTTCGCTCCGGCAGGACTGGCTGCGCGACATCGAGGAGCCGGCCCTCGCGGCGGGCCTGCCGGTGCCCCGTCTCATGATGCTGCCCGCCGGCTACCGGTCGATCCACGAGCCCGTGCTGCGGCTCGTGGCGGAGCTGGAAGGCAAGATGCCGGACCGGCGCGTCACCGTGCTGATCCCCGAACTCGTGAAGCAGCGCTGGTATCAGCACCTGCTCCACGCCCGCCGGGGCCGGCATCTCCGCAGGAAGCTTCTCGCCCACGGGGGTACGCGCCTCACCGTGATGGACGTGCCTTGGCACCTGGACGAGGTCTCGCCCAGCGGGGATCAGGCCTCGGCGGCCGCAACCGCCCGCAACCCTTCGCGGTAGGTCGGATAGGCAAGCGAAACGCCTAGCTCCTCGCGCAGGAGGCGGTTCCGGACGCGCTTGTTCTCGCCGTAGAACGAGCGCGCCATCGGCGTCATCGCGGCGCCGCCGAACGGCTCCTCCGGTGGCGGAGGCAGGCCCGCGAGGCCGGCCGCGAAGGCGACCACGTCCCCGGGCGGGGCCGGCTCGTCGTCCGTCACGTTGTAGATCGCGCCCCCTCGCGGCCGGTCGAGCGAAGCGGCCAGCACGGACGCGATGTCGTCCACGTGGATGCGGTTGAACACCTGCCCGGGCTTGACCACGCGCTTCGCCGAGCCGGCCCGCAGCTTGGCGAAGGGTCCGCGTCCGGGGCCGTAGATGCCGGCCAGCCGGAAGATCGCGACGGGCGTCCCCGTGCGCCGGCCGAGCTCCAGCCAGCCCTCCTCGGCCGCGAGACGCTCGCGCGAGCGTGCCGAGACGGGCCGGGGCGGCGTGCTCTCGTCCACCCACGCGCCCCCATGGTCGCCGTATACGCCGACCGTCGACAGGTACCCGATCCAGCCGGGCCTCGCTCCCGCGATCACGTCCCCGAAGCGCCGGAGGACGGGATCGCCCTCGGGACCGGGCGGGATGGAGACCAGGATGGCGGATGCCCGCGCGACGTCGCCGGCCAGCGCCGCCTCCCCGTCCCGGTCCGGGAACAGCCGGGCCGTCACGCCTTCGCCCGCGAGGCCGGCCGCCCCGTCCGGCGACCGCACGGTCCCGACCACCCGGTCGAACCGCCCGGCCACCCGGCGGATGAAGGCCTGCGCCGTGTAGCCGGCCCCGAAGATGACGAGAGTCATGCCGGGACCTCGGAGCCTGACCCGAAACTTTCCCGCTCCGCATCCTGAGAGCTTGGCCGCGAATGGGAGCTCCCTCCTTCCTCATGCTGAGGTGGCTGCCGCAGGCAGCCCTCGAAGCACGCAGAGCCGTCATGCGTCCTTCGAGGCCGATCTCCGATCGGCACCTCAGGAAGAGGAGGTTGGGTTTTGGACATGCTGACCAGCCTCTCGGGAGAAACGAGCCCCGCCGGTTCGCCGACCGCGAGGTCCCACTCCGCCCGGACGTCGTCGTCCGTTTCGGCCGGCCGGCGTGCCGCCGCGAGCGCCGCCACCCGGTCGGGAGGAAGGAGGCGGGATGCCGCCCAGATGGCGGCGCCCCGCACGATAGCGGCGGGGTCGTCCAGGAGCCGGACCGCGTCGTCCGCGAGCGTCGCGTCGCCCGAATTGCCGATCGCCAGGAGGACGTTGCGGGTGAAGCGGTCGCGGCCGGTGCGCTTGACGGGCGTTCCGGCGAAGCGCGCCCGGAAGGCTGCGTCGTCCAGGCGGGCGAGGTCGGCGAGCGGCGGCGCCGCGAGGTCGTCGCGGAATGCCATGCGGGCGTCGCGGGAGGCGGCCGCGAACTTGTTCCAGGGGCACACGGCCAGGCAATCGTCGCAGCCGAAGACCCGATTGCCGATCGCCGGCCGCAGCCCGGCCGGGACGTGGCCCGCATGCTCGATGGTCAGGTAGGCGATGCAGCGACGGGCATCGAGCCGGTACGGCGCCGGGAAAGCGTCCGTCGGGCAGATGTCGAGGCAGCGGGTGCAGCTCCCGCAGCGCTCCGGTTCCGCCTCGTCCGGCGGCAGGGCGGCGGCCGACAGGATGGCGCCGAGCAGCAGCCAGGAGCCGTGTTCGCGCGATACCAGCACGGAATGCTTGCCGACCCAGCCGAGGCCGGCCGCCGCCGCGAGCGGCTTCTCCATCACCGGCCCGGTATCCACGAACACCTTCACGGCGCGGCCGCTCCTGGCCTGCATGAAGCCGCCGAGCTCCTTCAGGCGGCCCTTCATCACCTCGTGGTAGTCCCGCCGCGTCGCGTAGACCGCGAGGGCGCCGTGGGACCGCCGCTCGAGCTTGGCGAGCGGGTCCGCGTCGGGCGCGGTCGTCAGCCCTACCATGGCGACGGAGCGGACATCCGGCCACAGGGCGGCGGGCGAGCCCCGGCGATCGGCCGCCTCGCCCATCCAGGACATGGTGCGGTGATGGCCGGCCTCGAGCCAGTCCCGAAGGCGGCCGGCCGCGTCCGGGATGGCGTCCGGCGCCGTCACCCGGAACAGGTCGAAGCCGAGCCTTCGAGCGCGTTCCGCGACGGCCTCCTTCAGCCGGCGGCCGTCTATAAATCGAGGTCGGCGTAGGTCTCGGGAGGCGCCATCCCGGGCACCCGGTCGATCAGGATCGGCCGGAAGGACGGGCGCGACTTCACCCGTGCGTACCAGTCCCTCGCGGTCGGATCCTCGTCCCATGGCACGTCGCCGAGATAATCCGCGCAGGAAAGGTGGGCGGCCGCCGCGAGGTCCGCGTAGGTCAGGCTGTCGCCCGCGAGCCAGTTCCTGTGCCCGGCCAGATGCCCGATATAGCGCAGATGGTAGCGGATGTTAGAGCGCGCCGCCCGGATCGCGATCATATCCGGCGAGCCGCCGCCGCGCGCGGCCGGGAGGAAGCGCTTCACGATCTTCTCGTTGACGAGGTGGCCGGAGACCTCGTCGAAGAACTTGCCGTTGAACCATTCCGTCAGCCGCCGCACCTCGATGCGGCCCGCCATGTCCGCCGGGAGGAGGCGGCGGGCGGCGAGCCCGAGGCCGCGCGTCTCGTCCAGGTACTCGGCGATCAGGTTGGCGCCCGGGACCGCGACCTCGTTCTCGACCAGGATCGGCGTCGCGCCGGACGGGTTCAGGAGGAGGAAGCGCTCCTCCCGCTCCCACGGCCGCTCCTCGGCGGTACGGGGCTGCATGCCCATCTCGCCGAAGCTGAGACGCACGAAGCGGGAATGGGGGCAGAAGGCGTAGTGGTGGAGCGTTGCCATCTCGCGCTTCGAAAGGAGGCCGACTTGCGCCCCACTAGGGCCGCCGGGAGTTAACGGCCGGTACACGTCCGGCGGATTGAACCGCGGTTGACCGCGTCCGGACGGAGCGGCACACCCGACCTCCACGATTCAGGACCGCCGCATGGACACGACACAGATCCTGAAGTCACTCATCCTCGGACTCGTCGAGGGGATGACCGAGTTCCTCCCCGTCTCGTCCACCGGCCACCTGCTGCTCCTGCAGCATTTCTTCGGGCTCGACGGCGAGGCCAACAAGACCTTCGCGGTGCTGGTCCAGCTCGGCGCCATCCTGGCGATCCTGCTCGCCTATGCCGGGCGGCTCCTGCGGGTCGCCCGCGACCTGCCGACTGAACCGGCGGTGCGGCATTTCGTGATCGGCGTGCTGATCGCCTTCCTGCCGGCGGCGGTGATCGGCGCCCTGCTGCACGGCTTCATCAAGGGCACGCTGTTCAACCCGACGGTCGTGTGCGTGTCCCTGATCGTCGGCGGCTTCGTCCTGATGATCGTCGACGCGCTGCGGCTCCAGCCGCGCTACAGCGACGCGAGCGCCTTCCCGCTCGGCACCTATCTGGCGATCGGCTTCATCCAGTGCCTCGCCATGGTGCCGGGCGTGTCGCGGTCCGGCGCCACGATCGTGGGCGCCATGCTGCTCGGGGCGGACAAGCGCTCGGCGGCGGAGTTCTCCTTCTTCCTCGCCATGCCCACCATGGCGGGCGCCTTCGCCTACGATCTCGCGAAGAGCTGGCGGATGCTGGCGGCCGACGACGTCCTGTCGATCGGGATCGGCTTCGTCGCCGCCCTCGCGACCGGGCTCGTCGTCGTCCGCGTGTTCCTCGACTACATCGCCCGGCACGGCTTCGCGCCGTTCGCGTGGTGGCGCATCCTGGTCGGGTCCGCCGGGCTCGCCGGGCTCGTCGTGACCGGCTGACCGCACCCGGCCGAGCTTGTAGCGCTCCGTACGGGGTCATAGATCGATCCGATGCGGGCCTATCTGGATTTCGAGAAGCCGGTCGCCGAGCTCGAGGCCAAGGTCGAGGAGCTGCGGCTCCTCGCCGAGGATCGGGGCGCGGTCGAGATCCGGGACGACGTCGCCCGCCTCGAGGGGAAGGCGGCCGCGGCGCTGGCCGAACTCTACGGGGCGCTGACGCCCTGGCAGAAGACCCTCGTCGCCCGTCACCCGGAGCGGCCTCGCTTCGTCGATTATTGCGGGGAGCTCCTCACCGAGTTCACGCCGCTCGCGGGCGACCGCAAGTTCGGCGAGGACGAGGCGATCGTCGCCGGGTTCGGCCGCTTCCGGGGCGAGCCCGTCTGCGTGATCGGCCAGGAGAAAGGCTCGACCACGCCGACCCGCCTCCGGCACAATTTCGGGATGGCCCGGCCGGAGGGCTACCGCAAGGCCGCCCGGCTGATGGGGATGGCGGACCGGTTCGGGCTGCCGGTTCTCAGCTTCGTCGACACGGCGGGTGCCTATCCGGGCATCGACGCCGAGGAGCGCGGCCAGGGCGAGGCCATCGCCCGCTCGACGGAAGCCTGCCTCGCGCTCGGCGCCGCCAACGTGGCGCTGGTCATCGGCGAGGGCGGATCCGGCGGCGCGATCGCCATCGCGACCGCGAACCGGGTGCTGATGCTCGAGCACTCCGTCTACAGCGTGATCTCGCCGGAGGGCGCGGCCTCCATCCTGTGGCGGGACCCGGCCCGGGCGCAGGACGCCGCGACCGCCATGAAGATCACCGCGCAGGACCTGCTCCGGTTCGGGATCATCGACGAGATCGTGCCCGAACCCACCGGGGGAGCCCACCGCGACCCCGTCGCGGCCGTGAGGGCAGCGGGAGACGCGGTCGCTGCCGCCCTCTCCAGCCTGTCCGGCCTGTCGTCGGGAGAGCTGCGCGCCCACCGGGCGGACAAGTTCGCGGCGATCGGACGCGCGCTCGGCTGAGCCGCTTACCCGGGAGCCGTCGCGCTCGCGTCGCCGGGCCGCGCTCCGTCATTGCGGGCGGAGCGAAGCAAGCCAGCGGGTGAGCGTCGGCCCTGGTTTGCTTCGCCGCGCTCGCAATGACGAGACCCGGATAGGGTCGCGCTCCGGTCCGGTGGTTGTTGGAAACCCGCGGCCCGCCTATTCGGCCGAACCCCCGATCGCGTCCGCGAGCGCGACCGTGCGGGCCGCCATGTCGGCGTGGAGGCGCTCCACCATGCGGCCGTCGAGCGAGATGACGCCCCGGTCGCGGTTCTCGGGCAGGTCGAAGGCCGCGATGACCCGGCGTGCCGCCTCGACCTCCGCCGGCGCGGGCGCGAAGACGGCGTTCGCGGGGCCGATCTGGCTCGGGTGGATCAGCGTCTTGCCGTCCATGCCGAGGTCGCGGCCCTGCTCGCATTCCGCCCGGAACGCCGCTTCGTCCCCGAGGTCGTTGAAGACGCCGTCCAGCACGTCGATCCCGTGCGCGCGCGCGGCCGCCACGACCGTCGTCAGCCAGGGCAGCATCGTCCAGCGCCCCGGGACGAAGCGGGCGCGCGTCTCCTTCGCGAGGTCGTTGGTTCCGAGCACGAAGCAGGACAGGCGGCCCGTCACGTGCCGGCCGGCGGCCGCGATGGCGAGCGCGTTGAAGATCGCGAGCGGCGTCTCGATCATCGCCCAGAGCCGAACGCGGTCCGGAATCCGGGTCGTCGACAGGGCGAGCTCGGCTGCCGCGACGTGGTCGGGCACGGACACCTTGGGCAGCAGGATGGCGTCGGGCGCGGCCTCGGCCGCGGCGTGGAGGTCGTCCTTTCCCCAGGGCGTCTCCGGGCCGTTCACCCGGATGACGACCTCGCGCCGGCCGAAACCGCCCGCCCGCACCGCCTCCGTCACCTGCCGGCGCGCCGCCTCCTTGGAATCGGGCGCGACCGAATCCTCGAGGTCGAGGATCACCGCATCCGCCTCGAGGCTCCTCGCCTTGTCGATGGCCCGGGCGTTGGAGCCCGGCATGTAGAGCACGGAGCGGCGCGGCCTGATGGTCGTCGTCACGGTCACCTCGAGGGAGCTCGGCCCAGGGGACGATCAGGCCCGCTTGCGGGTGGGCTCCGCCTCGGGGAGAGGCGCCGCCCGGCGGCCGGGCAGGAATTCCCGCATCACGTCCGCGAGCGACTGCATGGCGGCCACGAGCGTGTCCTGGCTGCGGGGCAGGCCGACGACCGCCAGCGGCAGCTTCCCGCGCCGGACCGGCAGGATCAGCCGCAAGGCCTCGTGGGTATGCTTCTTGTCGGACAGGAAGGCGCGTTCGAACCGGTCCGGATCGAGGCCGGACAGCGCGGGCGGATCGAGGGCCGAGCCGACGAGGTCGCGCATGTGGCGGTAGAGCGCGCGGGTCTGCGGGCCGTCGAAGCCGGTCTCCCGGGTCGCGAAGGAGAGCGCGCACATGACGCCGATCCCGACGGCGAGGCCGTGGTTGACCGCGAACCCTGTCGCGGCTTCGAGCGCGTGGCCGAATGTATGGCCGAAATTCAGCGTCAGGCGCTCGGCCCGGTCGAACTCGTCGACCTCGATGAACCACTTCTTCGACAGGAGGCTCAGCGCCACGACCTCGGCCAGCTCCTCCGCCTGCATGTCGCGGCCGGCCCCCGTCGCCAGGTAGGATGCGAAGGCGTCCGGCCCGCGGGCGAAGCAGATCTTGGCGGCCTCGCACAGCCCGCCCGCGAACTGATCGTGACCGAGGGTGCGGGCGAAATCGACGTCGATCAGGATGTGCTCGGGCGGATGATAGGTGCCGGCGATGTTCTTGAACTGGCCGACATTCAGCGAGGATTTCCCGCCGACGCAGGAATCGACCATGCCGAGCAGCGTCGTCGGGCAGTAATCCCAGGAGATGCCCCGCATGTAGATGGAGGCCGCGAAACAGGCGAGATCCTGGACCACGCCGCCGCCGACCACCACCATGCGGTCCGACCGGGCGACGCCCCGCTCCCGCATCGTCTCGACGATCCGGCCCGCGGCGTCGAGCGTCTTGCCCTCCTCGGCCGCCTGGACGGAGATCACCGTGCGGCCGGGCGCCCGGAGCCGTTCGGCGAAGATGTCGTCGCACAGGACGAGCGCGCCCTCGCGGGCGGACATGAAGTCATCGATGCCGCCCTGCCCGACCGTGATGCCGTAGGTGCGGGACGACGAGGTGATCTCAAACGAGGCGGGCATGCCGGTATCCCAGATCAACGGCCACGAACTGGCCGGTGATGCTCCCGTTTCGATTCGAACACAGAAAGTTAACCATTTCGGCAACGTCCGCCACATCCGCCAGCCGGCCGAACGGCGTCGCACCCTCGAACGCGGCCAGCTGCTCCTCCGACAGCATGGCGCGGGTCATGGCGGTGTCGAGCACGCCGGGCAGGACGGCGTTGACCAGGTGCCCGTCGCGAGCGAGGTCGAGCGACGCGGAATGGACGAGGCCCTGGAGGGCGGCTTTCGAGATCGCGTAGGACAGCTTCTCCTGGCGGGCGAGCGTCTGCCAGATCGAGCTGATCACGACGAAACGGGCGGGCTTCGCCACCAATCCCCGCCCGACTAGCTCGGCCAGCGCCACCGCCACGTAGGTGACGTTCGCGTCCATCAGGCCGAGATAGGCGGCGCGGTCGAACCGGAACACGCTGTCGTTGCGGTTCGCGCCCTGCGCGAAGACCACTCGGGCAAACGGTTCTCCGGCGAGCGCGTCCCAATCCGCATCGGCCGCGAGCGGGTCGAAGGCGATGGCGGGGCCGGCATCCGTATCCCCGCCGCGACGGCTCACCCGGAGGGTGTCGATGCCATCCGCCGCGAAGGCGGCCGAGACCGCACGGCCGATGAAGCCCGTCGCGCCGAACACGAGCCCTCGGCTCAACGTCCGGCTCCCGCCGACAGGTAGGCGTCGATCTGCCGGCCCACGCGCTCGCGCAGCGCCGCCTCGCCGTCGGCCGACCGGTACATCTCGACGGTGGCGGCGAGCCCCTCCTCCAGCGTCCAGCGGGGCCGCCAGCCGAGCCGCGTCCTCGCCTTGGAGGAATCCAGCCGAAGCGTATCGGCCTCGTGCGGACTTCCCGGATCGGGCGCCGGGTGCCAGGCCTGCGCGCGCGGCCAGAGCCGGCCCATCGTGTCGGCCAGGGTCGCGACATCGACCTCGCCGGCGCCGTCCGGCCCGAAATTCCAGCCCTCGCCCGTCACGGGATCGCCCGCGGCGGCCCGCTCGGCCAGCAGGAGGTAGCCGCAGAGAGGCTCCAGCACGTGCTGCCAGGGCCGGACCGAGCCGGGATGGCGGATGGCGGTCGACCGGCCCGCGGACAGGCCTCGGACCATGTCGGGGACGAGCCGGTCTTCCGCCCAGTCGCCGCCGCCGAAGACGTTCCCGGCCCGGGCGGACGCCACCTTGAGGCCGTAGGCGCGGGCAAAGGACGCGGCCGCGAGCTCGGCTCCGGCCTTGCTGGCGGAATAGGGATCGTGCCCGCCGAGCGCGTCCGCCTCGCGGTAGGGCCAGGGCCATTCGCGGTTCTCGTAGCACTTGTCCGTGGTCACGGCGACCACGGTGCAGCCGGGCAGCGCCCGGGCCGCCTCCAGGACGTGCACGGTCCCCATGACGTTGACGTCCCAGGTCTCGGCGGGGGCGCCGTAGGACCTTCGGACGAGCGATTGCGCGGCGAGGTGGAGGATGACGGCCGGCCGGCCGGCCGCGACGGCGGCGGCGACCGCGTCCGCGTCCCGGACGTCCCCGCGCCGGTCGTCCAGCAATCCGGAAAGCCCGAGATCGGCGAAGAGGCTCCGGCTGGTCGGCACCCCGTCGGCGAAGCCGATGACGGCCGCGCCCATCCGGGCCAGCCAGAAGGCCAGCCAGGCGCCCTTGAAGCCCGTATGGCCGGTCACGAGGACCCGTCGGCCGGCCCAGAAGGCCGGGTCCGGATCGCGAGGGGGCGTCACCGGCGTCGCCCGGGCGGCGGCGCGACGCGACTGCCCTTCACCAGCTTCATGTCCGAGGAGAATACCTGCCTTCCGCCGCTTACGGTCCGGTCGGAAGCGGCACAAGGCGGGCCGGACCTTCATGAACAGCGTTTCGGCGCCCGCCGGGCAGGTCCGATCCGGACCGGGTCAGCGCCCCCCGACGAAAGGAAGGCCGATCGCCTTCGGGGCGACGGCGCGGCCGACGAACCCGGCCAGCAGGATCACCGTGAGCCCGTAGGGCAGCACCTGGAAGAGCTGGACCGGCACCGCCACACCGGCGACCGCGACGCCCTGCAGCCGGATCGCGAGCACGTCCACGAAGCCGAACAGCAGGCAGGCGCCGAAGGCCGGAAGCGCGCGCCACTTGCCGAAGATCAGCGCCGCCAGCGCGATGTAGCCTTGTCCGGCGGTCATCTCGCGGCTGAACCCGGCGCTCTGCGCGAGCGACAGGTAGGTTCCGGCGATCCCGGTGAGGAGGCCGCAGGCCAGCACGGCCCGGTAGCGCAGGCCCGCCACCGAGACGCCTGCGGCCTGGACGGCACGCGGCGATTCCCCGACCGCCCTGAGCCGCAGGCCGAAGCGCGTGCGGCCGATCACCCACCAGGTCAGCGGCACGGAGGCGAGCGCGGCTAAGACCAGGATGTTGTGCCCTCCGACGACGGTCATGAACCTTGCCGAAGCCGGAAGGGCCGGCGTGGCGCCGCCGGAGGCGAACCAGGCCTGACCGAAGGTGATCGTCAGCCCGGAGGCCAGCATGTTGACCGCGACGCCGCTCACCACCTGGTTGCCGCCGTGGGTGATCGAGGCGAAGCCGTGCACGAGGGCGAGGAGCAGGGCCGCCCCGCACCCGGCCGCGAGGCCGGCGGAAGCCGATCCCGTGACGGCGGCGGCCGCCGCCGCCGCGAAGGCCGCGGCCAGCATCTTCCCCTCGAGGCCGATATCGACGATCCCGCTCCGTTCGGAGAAGAGCCCGCCCATCGCGCACAGGATCAGCGGCGTCGCCATCCGGAGCGTGCCGGAGGCGAGCGACAGGAGTTCGGGCAGGAGGGCTGCCATCCGTCAGCCCTCCCGCGAGGCAGGCGCCCCGGCGCGCCGGGACAGGGCGGCGCCGGCGAAGGCCAGGAGTCCGCGGGCGAGGGGGCGCGAGAAGCCCGCGAGCGCGCCGGAGAAGAGGATCACGAGCCCCTGGATCACGGTCACCATCTCGCGGGACACGGCCGGGATGTCGAAGCTGATCTCCGCCCCGCCCTGGTTCAGGATGCCGAAGAGCAGGCTCGCGAGCACGATCCCGGCCGGGTGGTTGCGGCCCATCAGCGCCACCGCGATCCCGCCGAAGCCGTAGCCGGCGGAGAAGTTGAGGATCAGGCGGTGCTGGACGCCCAGGATCTCGTTGATCCCGACCATGCCGGCGAGGGCGCCCGACAGGCAGAGCACCCCGACCGTCATGCGGCCGATCGGGATGCCGGCATAGAGCGCCGCGCCCGGGTTCAGGCCCATCACCCGGAGCCGATAGCCGAAGCGCGTGTGCCAGAGGGTGAACCACACGGCCGCGGCGGCCGCGAGCGCGACCAGCCCGGAGGCGTTGAGCGGGGACGGCGCCGCCGCGAAGCCGAGCGCCCGCAGCCCGTCATGCGCCAGCGGCAGGGAGGCGGCCGGCTGGAAGGCGCGGGTTTCCGGCGACATCGAGCCGGGCGCGATCAGCACGTTCACGAGGAGGTAGACCAGGAGCGCGGCCGCGATGAAGTTGAACATGATGGTGGTGATGACGATGTGGCTGCCGCGCCGCGCCTGGAGCCAGGCCGGGATCGCCGCCCATCCGGCCCCGAACAGGGCGGCGGCCGCGATCGCGACCGGCAGGAGAAGCCAGCCGGGCAGCACCCGGTCCAGCGCCAGGGCCACGAGGCCGGTGCCGAGGCCGCCCAGGATCGCCTGCCCCTCGCCGCCGATGTTGAACAGCCCGGCATGGAAGGCGAGCGCGACGGCCAGCCCGGTGAAGACGAAGTTCGTCGCGTAGTAGAGCGTGTAGCCGAGCGCGCCCGCATCCCCGAGCGCGCCGGCCAGGATCGCTCGCAGCACGGCGAGGGGACTCACGCCGATGGCCAGCACGACGAGGGCCGCGGCCAGGAAGGCGCAGAGCACGTCGAGCAGCGGCACGAGGCCGAGCTCCGCCCAGCGCGGCAGCGTCCCGCCGGCCCTCACGCGGCGTCGCGTTCCCGGCCCGCGCCGGACATGAGGAGGCCCAGGGTCTCGGGATCGGCATCCGCCGGCACCTCGCCCGCGATGCGGCCGCGCAGCATCACGAGGACGCGGTCGGCGAGCGCCGCGATCTCGTCGAGCTCGGCCGAGACGAGGAGGATCGCGCAGCCCTCGTCCCGGAGCGCCCGGATCTCCCGATGGATCGCCGCGATCGCCCCGATATCGACGCCGCGAGTCGGCTGCCCGACGAGGAGGATGCGGGGTCGGGCCGAGATCTCGCGGCCGATCACGAGCTTCTGCTGGTTGCCGCCCGAGAAGCGGCCGGACAGGTGGCGGGGGTCCGGGGGCCGGACGTCGAACCGCGCCATCAGGCCGGCGCAGCTCCGCTCGGCGGCCCGTCCGTCGAGCCGCCTCCGGCCGAGGCCCGGATCGGCCTCGTAGCCGAGGATCGCCGTCTCGGCGGCCGTGAACTCCTCCACTATGCCGTGCCGGTGACGGTGCTCGGGGACATGCGCCACCCCGAGCGCCCGCATGGCGGCCGGATCGCAGGGGGCCGCCGGCGTGACCTCCCGGCCTCCGAGGCCGATCCTGCCTCCGGCCAGAGGACGCATCCCGGCCAGCACCTCCAGGAGCTCGCCCTGGCCGTTGCCCGCCACGCCCGCCACGCCCACGATCTCGCCCGCCCGCAGGTCGAGCGAGACGGCGTGCTGCGTGCTTCGAGGGCCGCTTGCAGCGGCCGCCTCAGCATGAGGACGGTGGACTCCCGCGTCTCCGGGAAAGCCTTCCGGCTGGACCGCGGGCCGGCGCCGGGACGTCGCATCCGGCAGGAGCACCGATCGGCCGTGATCGCCGATCATGAGGGTCGCGAGCTCGCCCGGGCTCGTTTCCCGCGTCGGCCGGGAGGCGACGAGCCGGCCGCCCCGCATCACGAAGACGCCGTCCGTCGCCGCCATGATCTCGCGGAGCTTGTGCGTCACGAGCACGACCGTGACGCCGCCGGCGGACAAGCCTCGAAGGACGCGGAACAAGGCGTCCGTCTCGCCGGGCGTGAGCACGGCCGTCGGCTCGTCCAGGATCAGGATGCGGGCGCCCCGGTAGAGGACCTTCAGGATCTCGACGCGCTGCTGCTCGCCGACCGGGAGGTCGCCGACGATGGCGTCCGGGTCGACCCGCAAGCCGTGCTCGTCGGCGATGCGGCCGAGGGCGCGCCGGGCCGCCGCGAGGCTCGGCCGGAGCAGCGCGCTCCCCTCCGCACCGAGCGCCACGTTCTCGGCGACCGTGAAGGTGTCGACCAGCATGAAGTGCTGGTGGACCATGCCGATGCCGAGCCGGATCGCGTCGCCGGGCCCGGACAGGACGGCCTCCCGGCCCCGAACGAGCATCTCCCCCGCATCCGGCGAGACGAGCCCGTAGACGAGGTTCATCAGCGTCGACTTGCCGGCCCCGTTCTCGCCGACGATGCCGGCGACCGCGCCGTCCGGGATCGCGAGCGAGACGTCCCGCACGGCCTTGACCGGCCCGAAGGATTTCGAGACGCCGCGCAGCTCGATGGCGGCCTGCGCCGTCTGGCCGGGGCTCATCGGCCGGTCAGGGCGGGCAGCTGTTGCCCTCCATGTAGTCGACGACCTTGATTTTCCCCGAGATGATGTCGGCCTTGGCGGCGTCGACCCTGCTCTTCATGTCGGCCGTGATGAGGGCCTTGTTGTTGTCGTCCAGCGCCCAGTCGATCGCGCCGTCCTTGAGGCCGAGGACGGAGACGCCGCCCTTCCAGGTGCCGTCCCGCGCCTCCTTGAAGGAATCGAAGGCGGCGACGTCCACGCGCTTCACCATCGAGGTGAGGACGGAGCCCGGATGGAGGTGGTTCTGGTTGGAATCCACGCCGATGGACAGCTTTCCGGCATCCTTGGCGGCCTGGAGGACCCCGAGCCCGGTGGCGCCGGCGGCCGCGAAGACGACGTCCACCCCGCGGTCGAACTGCCCGCGCGCCAGCTCCGCCCCGCGTCCGGGATCGTTCCAGGCGGAGGGCGTCGTCCCGGTCATGTTCTGGATCAGCTCCGCCTTCGCGTCTGCGTAGCGCACGCCCTGCCCGTAGCCGCAGGCGAAGCGGCGGATCAGCGGGATGTCCATGCCGCCGACGAACCCGACCTTCCCGGTCTTGGACGCCATGGCGGCCAGCATCCCGACCAGGAAGGAGCCTTCCTGCTCGCGGAACAGCACCGACTGGACGTTCGGGAGTTTGGAGACGCCGTCGATCAGCGAGAAGCGGGTGTCCGGGAAGTCCTTGGCGATGCGGTCGACGACGCTCGCCTGGTTGAAGCCGACGGCCAGGATCGGGTCCTGGCCCCGCTGCGCGAAGCGGCGATGGGCCTGCTCGAACTGCGTCTCGTTCGCGGGCTCGAACTCCGCGACCGGAACGTTGAACTCCTTCCGGAAGCGCTCCGTCCCGTTGAACACCCCTTCGTTGAAGGACTTGTCGTATTTGGTGCCGAGGTCGAACACCACGGCCGGCTTGATGTCGGCGGCCTCCGCGGCGGCGGCCGGCCCGGATACAGCTCCGACCACCAGGATCGCCCGGACGAAGCCACCGATGGTCACTGGCATGCTGTTCTCCCTCGCTCGGCCGCCCGCTGCCGGCGGCCCCGCTCAGCATAGGACCAATTTGGCCGCTCTGCGTAGCCCCGTTGCGCGTGTCGCTCTCCGATGCCATGGGATGGCGCTTTCCAGGCTGTCATCCGGATCGATCGGGAGGCTTCGCTGAGATCGTTCGTTGGTCCAGAACGCCGTCCGGGTGACGCCACGGGGCGCGGCTCGTGAGCCCCTCCGGCGCCGTGGAAGCGGACCGTCCGCCGCTCCCTCCGTTCACCGCCGCGACCGCGGCCGCCAAGGCGAGGGGCGCGGAGGACGCCTGGAACACGCGCGACCCCGGGCGCGTCGCGCTGGCCTACACGCCGGACAGCCGGTGGCGGAACCGATCGGAATTCTTCTCCGGCCGGGAGGCGGTCGAGGCGTTCCTGACCCGCAAATGGGCGAAGGAACGGGAATACCGCCTCATCAAAGAGGTCTGGGCGTTCACGGGCGACCGCATCGCGGTTCGCTTCTCCTACGAGTGGCACGACGAAGCGGGCGCCTGGTTCCGCTCCTACGGAAACGAGAACTGGATGTTCGCGGGCGACGGCCGGATGGCCGAACGCCATGCCAGCATCAACGACGTGCCCATTGCGGAGGCGGACAGGCTTTTCCGCTGGCCGCTCGGGCTCCGCCCCGCCGACCATCCCGGCCTCACGGAGCTCGGGCTGTGAGGCGTCCCGGCCCCGACGCCGCCTGCCGCATCGAGGCGTTTCGCCCACAAGGCGAGCGGTTCCTCCCCGGCGAGTATCACGGCAGCCGGCGGAGCATCCTTCAGCCCGCCATCGCGGCCTCAGGCGACCTGGTGGCTCCAGACGGACTTGGCTCCTCCCGGCCCGCGCTCGAGGCGCCGTGATAGGGCCAGAGCCGCTTCAGCGCGAGGAAGGGCGTTTCCACGTACCGGTGACTCAAGGAAGCGAGGAGCCATGTCCCGGCCAGAGCGGCCGCGAGATACAGGTACTTCATGGAGGGCTCGATCCATCCGAGCGTCTTCGCGACGGCCACGAGAGGGTCGTGATAGATGTAGAACCCGTAGGAGACGAGACCGATCCGGCGGGCGACCACGTTGTCGAACGCGCGGTCGAACAGGGCTGGCGCCGGCGCGGGGCGCGTCAGGATCGCGATCAGGTGCGCGAAGAACAAACCCAGCGCCGTTCCGCGCCAGATCTCGCCCCAGGCCCCGCTTAGAACCGGATTCCAGCCGAGAGACCACAGGCTCGGGGGATACGGTCCGGCGCCGGCCGACATCTCGCCCGCGAAGCCGACCAGGATGACGAGCACCCCCGACACTAGGAGCGTGCGCGGCGTCCGGACGGCGTCCGGAAGGCGGACGATCCGCAGGAGCGCCCCGAGCGCGAACGCGTCGCAGCTCGCGAAGGGCAGGCGGCCGGCCGCGTAATGCCGGAGATGATCGCCCGCCTCGCTGACGTACAGCCCCGTCCGGAACAGGAGTGCCGTCAGGACCGCCATCACGCAGACATGCGCCAGGAACCGGCGCGGCGTCAGGAGGACCAGGAGAGGCCAGACGAGGTAGAACTGCTCCTCCACCGCGATCGACCAGAGATGGGAGAAGTAGTCGCTGTTGACGTAGTTCGGATCGAGGGCGTGGACGTTGTCCGTGAAGGTGACGAGGTAGGGCAGAGAATCCGACAGCGACGTCATGTCGCCCGGCAGGTAGGGTTGGATACACAGTCCGATCGCCAAGATGACGAAGAGGTAGACGTAGACGGCAGGCAGGATGCGGAGCGATCTACGCACGTAGAAGCTTGCGAGACCGGGTGCCCGCGCGTCTCGGAGACCGATCAGGATCCCCGTGATCAGGAAGCCGGACAGGACGAAGAACGCGTTGACGCCGACCCAGCCGAAATCCATCAATCCGGCATGGAAACCGAACACGCCGAGGACGCAATATCCTCTCAGGGCGTCGAGCCGGGCGAAGTAGGGCATGACCTTCAAGACGCCGTCGGCGGCCTAGTCTCGTTCTCGGTCCGCGCCGCGTCCCTCACTGCGCGACCCGCAGGGACGTCATGCTGGTCGCGATCTTCTGGAACGCGGTGATCAGTTCCGCGCCGTCGGCCGCGACGTAGGCGTGCTTCTCCCCGGGTTTGTCCGTCGAGGCGCAGTTCTGGAGGAGCGTCTTGCCGGTGGCGGAGATCCCGTCGGTCGCCGTGATGCCGACCGTGTAGATCTCGACACCGAAAGACTTCGCGTTCGTGCAGGCCTCCAGGGTGACCGAATTCATCTGCGACTGGGCGGTGGCCGCGGTTGTCGGGCTCGACGAGCCCCCGATCCGGTTCTCGGCGAAGAACCCGAAGGCGTTGTACGACGACTTGTTGTTGTCCCGGGTGACCGCCCCCCCATCGCCGGATTGGCCGGTCCAATGGTTGTCGCCGTCCGTCAGGAGAACGATCACCTTGTGGTTCTTCCCCCCTGCCGCGTTCGTGTAATTGTAGCTCTTCGCGACCTGGGTGCCGAGGGACGCGGTGCCGGCATAGGCGTTGAAGGGGCCGTTCGGCGAGATCGTCCGCCATCCCCACATGACGCCGGTCATGATGTTCGTGTCGTTCGTCGCCGCCATCGCGTTGATGGCGTCGGTGACCACGCTCGTGTCGGTCGTCAGCGGCGTGAGCGTATTGATCGTGCAGGTCACGTTCGGGCCGAGCGGGTAGCCCTCTCCGAACAGGCTGTTGCCCTGCTTCTTCACGCCGTTCTTGTACTTGCAGACCTTCGACTGGCCGTCCTTCAGCGTCGTGCGGTTCTGATCGGCCTGGTAATACACGTCGTTCGAAGTGCACGAGCCGCCATTGTCGTCGAGATAGTCCGCGAGCGAGTTCGCGTTCCCGTCGTTCTCGTCTGGGTAGTAGAACGGGACGTAGAGCGTGTCGTACGAGATGGACGAATCCGCGGCCGTGTCGCTCGTCATGTAGGGCGGCGGCCGCTCCTCGACGCAGCCGTACCAGCCCGAGCCGACGAGCGAGTTCATCTGGAACTTCGAGGTCGGCAGCCAAGGCGCGTTCGACGGCATCTGAAACGACTTGAAGCGCCACGACGACTTGCCGTTCTGATCCATGAAGTTCTTCGTGGCGGCGGACCTGCCGACGTTCACGAGATTGGAGAAGGGCACGACCGAGAAGCTGGTCCGGGGCGCCGCGGCAGGCGTCTGCGACATGGTGGTGACGAGGTTGTTCGCCGCCGTCATCGCCGCCTGTATCTTCGTCTGCCCGTTCAGGGCGGAATTTCCCATCGAGCCGGAATTGTCGATGACGATCGCGATCTCGAAGCTGTCGAGGTTGAAGCTCGTGCAGGAATGGGCGGCGATCGTCAGGGTGGTCAGCCGGAAGATGGTCATGAACATGTTCCGGCTGGTGGACCTCGTGTCGACGCACATCGTCGTCCCGTTGTTGGACAACTTCGGGTCGTTCGGCATCGTGACGTTCGGATCGTTCGTCTGCGCGATCACCTGCGCCTTGATCTGGGTCCCGATGGTCGACATCGAGGTGCCGTTCTTGGCGTCGATCGTCCGGGCGATCGTCGCCGAATCGGTCGCCATCTGAAGAGAATCGCGGGCGGAGGCCGCCCGGGAATAATCAACAGCCCCGCCCACCGCGGCGATCAGCGGCATCAAGGTCAGCGCCATGACCATGGCCACGTTGCCGCCCTCATGCCGCGCGAAGCGTCCGAACATGCCCATGTTCCCGTTCAATCGAGACCCATGGCACATCCGCTGTAAAAGCCGCGTGAATCCGAGGCGGCCGAATCGGGCCGATCCGTTCACCAACGATCGGCCGGGCCCGCTTGAGCGGCAGCCGCGGGCTCGCCTCATCCGGCGGGCCGCGCCGGCGCCGTCCGGTCCCGCCCGTCCGGGTCCTGGGCCAGGCGGGGCGGACGTGGTAACTTCCCGGGCGAGGTCGACATGGCTCAGACGGCGCTGCGGCATTGGTCGTTGGACGAGTTCTTCGCCTGGCAGGAGACGCAGGCGGAGCGCTACGAACTCGTCCGCGGCTGTCCCCTCAAGCTCATGGCGAGGGCGAGCAACCGGCACGATGCCGTCGCGCTGAACCTCCTCGTCCAACTCGCCACCCGGCTGCGCGGCAGCCTCTGCCGCACCTTCACCGGTGATTCCAGCATCGAGACCCGTCCCGGGCAGATCCGACGCCCGGATGCCGGCGTCGATCGCGGGGAGCGGAACCCCGATGCGTACCTGGCCGCCTCGCCGAGGTTCTCTCGCCGTCCACCCGTGATTTCGACACGTTCGAGAAGCTCGCGGAGTACAAGGCCGTCCCGGGCCTGCGGCACATCCTCTATGTCGAGCCGAGTAGCGGCTGCGCCGGCGCGTCCGTTCCCTTTTCGGGCCTCATCGGCTATGGCCGCCTGCCTCCCCGAAAGCTCCCTCCCGAACGATGTATCCGACCCCACGCCCGTCGCTCGCGCCCAACACCTACGAGTTCGAATCCGTACCGCTCGTCAGGCCGACCGGGTTCCGGGAATACGATGCGCGCTGGTGGTTCGGCCACCCGGGATCGCCGAAACCGCCCGAGCTGAACCTGATGGGCGTGCAGGCGCTCGGGATGGGACTCGGCACGCTGATCGGCCGCATGGGCGTTAAGAAGGAGATCGTGACGGGGCACGATTTCCGGTCCTACTCCTCCGCGATCAAATACGCGCTGATCACCGGGCTGATGGCGGCCGGCTGCAAGGTCCACGACATCGGCCTCGCCATGTCGCCGATGGCGTATTTCGCCCAGTTCGCGCTGGACGTACCGGCGGTCGCGATGGTGACCGCGTCCCACAACGACAACGGCTGGACGGGCGTGAAGATGGGCGCGCAGCGCCCCGTCACCTTCGGGCCGGACGAGATGGGGCAGCTGCGCGACATCGTGCTGGCGGGCGATTTCGACCTCGCGGGCGGCGGCTCCTACGCCTTCGCCGCCGACTTCCCCGAAACCTACATCCGGGACCTCGTCACGCGTCCGAAGATCGGCCGCAAGCTGAAGGTGGTGGCGGCCTGCGGCAACGGGACGGCCGGCGCCTTCGCGCCGAGGATCCTGGAGGCGCTCGGCGTGGAGGTCGTGCCGCTCGACACGGAGCTCGACCACACCTTCCCGAACTACAACCCGAACCCCGAGGACATGGAGATGCTCCACGCCATGGCGGCGGCCGTGAAGGCGCATGGGGCCGATGTCGGGCTCGGCTTCGACGGCGACGGAGACCGCTGCGGCGTCGTCGACGAGAACGGCGGCGAGATCTTCGCCGACAAGATCGGCGCCATGCTGGCCCGCGACCTGTCGGGCCTGCATCCGAACGCGACCTTCGTTGTGGACGTGAAGTCGACCGGCATCTTCCTGACCGACCCCGTGCTACTCGCGAACGGGGCGAAGACCGATTACTGGAAGACCGGGCATTCCTACATCAAGCGACGAGTGAAGGACCTGAACGCGCTCGCGGGTTTCGAGAAGTCAGGCCATTTCTTCTTCAACGCGCCGGTCGGGCGCGGCTACGACGACGGCCTCGTCACCGCCATCGCGGTGCTCGACATGTTGGACCGAAATCCTGGGAGGTCGATGTCGGCCCTCTACAGCGACCTGCCCAAGACGTGGGGCTCGCCCACCATGTCGCCCCATTGCGAGGACGAGGTGAAGTACGGGATCGTGGACAAGGTCGTGGCGCGGTTCGAGGACATAAAGGCCAGAGGCGAGACGGTCGCCGGCCAGCCGATCCGCGACCTCGTCACCGTGAACGGTGTCCGGGTCGTATCCGCCGACGGCACCTGGGGGCTCGTGAGGGCGTCGTCCAACAAGCCCGAGCTCGTGGTCGTGGTCGAGAGCCCCGTCTCGGAGGCGCGGCTCCGCGAGATGTTCGCGGCGGTGGACGGGGTGCTGCGCGAGAACCCGGAGGTCGGGGCCTACAACCAAACGATCTGAGCCGCCGTTCAGCTCGGGCAAGAGCCGGAGCGGGTCACCTTGCCGCCGCTGTCGCGGATCGGCCAGGACACCGCCTGGGCGAGATTGATGGTGCCTGTGATCGTCTTGCCGAAGATCGGGGTGAACGGCAGCGAGGTCTCGACCAGGATGTAGTAGCTCTTGTCCGCCTTGAACCCGTTCGGGACCGCGTAGGTGCCGGCCGGCTTGACGGCGGAACCGGGGCCCTTGGCGCATGTCCAGTCGACCGTCCCGTTATAGGTCGTGCTGGTGCCGACCTGCGTCACGTACATCTGGCTCACGACCATCTTCAGCTTGGACGCGTCGAAGGGCTGCATGATGACGGTGGCCGCTCCGAAGATGTCGGACATGTCGGAGGTCGTGATCGTCTTGGTCCGGGAGGACAGGTCGGCGAGCGTGCGGGAGGTCAGCACCAGCTTGCGGTTCGTGTTGACGGCGAGCACGACCTCGCTGAGCCCGAAGAACATCGGCATCATGGCGGCCAGGACGAGCGCGAACTCGACCGCCGCCACGCCCGCGGCCGCGTGCCGGAAGCGATGGAGGAGCCGGGCGGAGCGGGCGAGGAGGCGCCGCATCAATAAGGCTCCGTCCGGAACGCCGCGGACGCCATGATGAGGCGGTTGCCGCTCGTCAGTCCCGTCTTGTACCCGATGAGGTTGACGTAGACCGGGTATTCCATGGCGGCGCGGACAACGCAGATCTCGTTCGATCCCGGAGGGTTGTAGCCGAAGCTGCTCGCGTCGAAGGCGCCGTTCCTGATCGGCACGGTGATCGTCGCGCTGCTGGCGCTCGTGTAGCGCTGGACGTCGACCTTCACGAGCTTCTGGCAATTGAACATGGCGGCGACGTTGTCGCAGACGGATTTCTTGAAGTTCACGAGCGCCACGGTTGTGTCGGCGTTGCTGGCGGACGTCTGGAACGCACCGGTGTAGATCTGACGGGCGGCGTTCGCGACGGCCGTCTCGCGCACTTGCGTCGACCAGAAGGTCAGGGCGAGTTCGAGGATTCCGAACAGAAGTCCGAGAAAGACGGGCGAGACGATCGCGAACTCGAGCGCGGTGGCGCCGTCCTCCTGGCGGCCGAAGCGCCGGAAGAGCCCGCCCGCATCCCGCATTCCGTCCGAGGTCAGCGGCATGGTCCCGTGTCTCGCGATGGCAGGGTCCGCCCCGCCGTCCGCACGCTTGTACCGGAGGGTGCTTGACGGAAGGTTGAGGCGCCCGCGCGGGATCGCGGCACGGGATTCACGGCGCGTTCACGCCTCCGGATCAGCGGGTCGCGGCCCCCGCCCCATGCTGCTCGGCCTGGCCCTTCGTCTCGCTGAAATAGCTGCCGGAATCGCCGAGCGCGATCGAGGGCTGGCACACGGGCGTGCAGGAATAGGTCTGGCGATCCATGCCGCGCTGCACGGTGAGGGTCGCCTCCGTGGGAGCGGACACCCGCACGATCGCGTCGACGAGCTGCGCACCCGCATTGTCCAGCGCCAGCACGTTCGTCACGCCGAAGCTCTTGCCGGTGACCACCACGATTCCGCTCTTCTGGATCGCGATATCGGCGACGGCGGGATTGCCGATCACGACCGTCTGGGTCTGTTCCGGCAGCCGGATCACCTTGGCCCGGTCCACGATGACGTTCACCTCGGTCCGGTCCGGGCCGGCCCGGACGCGCTCCACCTCGATCGGGCTCACCTTCGCGTCCGACACGTTGCGGGCGTCGGGAACGTCCGACACGGACGCCATCGGCACCGACCGGACGGCGTCGCCGGCAACGGCCGGCACCGCGCCGGCCAGCGCCGCGGCCAATACCAGAACCGCCGGGAGGCCTGTCCGGATGTCGAGAAGGATACCCATGTCCACGTTCCGCTCGGTGGCGCGTGCCTGCAATGTCGTCGCGGATTGGTGAAAAAACGGTTCACCGGCGGGTCCGAACCCGCGGTGCATCCAACCGCGGCCGAGATGTCGACCGCGGCCTCGAAGCAACGTGATCTCCCGCGGCGAGAACACCCATGTTGTGAGCGGTCCGTAATCGGACCTTAACCGTCGGGGACGGTCGCGCGGTCGATCCCGCGATCCCCACCCGCTTTAACTATGTCGAAACGGCCTGACGGTACTGTCCGGTCAGTTCGATCGGACCACCAACCCGGGGTCATCGGACACAAAGAACGAGACCCGGGACAAGGAGCTTTGAACATGACCACCCTGATGAACCGCTTCCTCAAGGACGAATCCGGCGCCACCGCCATCGAGTACGGCCTTATCGCCGCGCTGATCGCGGTGGTCATCATCGCGTCGCTGAGGACCATCGGCACGAACCTGATCACCGCCTTCCAGAGCGTCGGGTCCGGCATCGCCAACGCCTCGCGCTGATCCGCTCCGTCCCGGGTCGCCGGCCGCCTCTGCGCAGGCGGAGGCGGTCGGCACCCGGGCGACCGTCTGACGTTCTCGGGGGCGGCTTCGCCTTCGCCCGCGGCCGTTTCTCGCGCCAGGACCGAGCCGCATGGCCGAGATCTTCCTCCTCGTGGTGTTCCCGACGCTCATGGCCTTCGCGGCCGCGAGCGATCTCCTCACCATGACGATCCCGAACAAGCTGTCTCTCGCGCTGATCGCCGCCTTCGCCGTGCTGGCCCTCGCGGGCGGCCTGCCCGCGAGCATCATATTGCTCCACCTCGGCGCCGGGGCTCTCGTCCTCGCGCTGGCCTTCCTGTTCTTCTCCCTCGGCTGGATCGGGGGTGGCGACGCCAAGCTCGCGGCCGCGACCGCGCTCTGGCTCGGCTTCGGAACCCTCCCGGACTACCTGGCCGTCGCGGCGATCGGCGGCGGGCTCTTGTCCGTCACCATCCTCCTGTTCCGGCGCTGGCCGCTTCCCGGCTTCGCGCTCGGCTGGACCTGGCTGACCCGCATTCACGATTCCCGGGCGGGCGTGCCTTACGGGATCGCGCTCGCGATGGCGGCCCTCGTCGTCTACCCGCAATCCGAGATCTGGGCGGCCTCTCTCGCCCCCTGACCGCGTCGCAGACCCCGTGATGGTGGTCTCGCCCAACCTTCACATTGTCTGCGAGACCGGTCGAGGCGTGGCGCCCGGGATCCTAATACCGCGTTAACGCGCTGAAATCTCATTGCTTTTAGTTAACCATGTTTTGACGATTGCCGACCAAGGATCGTGCTCGCGACCGTTGCGTTCGGAATCACCGGATCATGAAGCCAGCCCGTCTCGCCGTCCTCGCCATCGCCTTCGCGGCTGCCGGCCTCGCCGGCTTCCTGATCATGCAGGGGAGCGGCAGCCCCGTCCCGGCCATCGTGCAGACGCCCGTGCCGTCGAAGTCGATCGACGTGCTGGTCGCGGCAGCCGACCTTCCGGTAGGGCAGATCCTGAAGGAGCCCGACCTGCGTTGGCAGCCCTGGCCGGCGGACCTGGCGCCGGCGGGCGCCATGACCCGCGAGGCCGCCCCGCAGGCGATCGCGGATCTCAAGGGCTCGCTCGTCCGGTACAGCTTCCTGGGCGGCGAGCCGATACGGCGCGAGAAGCTCGTGCGAGCGGACGGATCGGGCTTCATGTCGGCGATCCTGCCGTCCGGCATGCGGGCGCTCGCCATATCGATCGACACGCGGGGCGCGAGCTCGGCGGGCGGCTTCATCCTGCCGAACGACCGGGTCGACGTGCTCCGTGTCATCCGGGACGACGAGGCCTCGAAGGCGGGCGGCTCGGACGGCCAGACGGCCGAGACCATCCTCCCGAACATCCGTGTCCTCGCCATCGGGCAGGCCGTGCAGGAGCGCAACGGCGAGAAGGTGGTGACGGGCGACACCGCCACGCTGGAGGTCACCCCGGCGCAGGCCGAGACCCTCGCGCTCGCCCAGCGCCAGGGACAGCTGACGCTGGTCCTGCGCAGCTTCGCGGATGCCGGGCAGGTCACCACGCGGGAAGAGAAGCCCGATCCCGGCGTGACGGTGGTGCGCTTCGGCGTGTCCGCCAAAGCGCCCGCACCGAAGCGCTGAACCATTCCGATCACGGACGCGAGCACGATGCCCCACCCGACCAACTTCCGGCCCGGCCTGTCCTCCCTTCGCCGGCTCGCGGCGGCGGCGGCCTTCGCGGCCTGCTGCGTCCCCGTGC